>NZ_PNDI01000001.1:0-225832 GCF_005887465.1 Pseudoalteromonas sp. S1610
TTCATGATCTAAATGTAAGATAAAAAGGCTGCCTTGTGCAGCCTTTTTTGTTTAGACTGTTCAAGGTTCAAGGTTCAAGGTTCAAGGTTCAAGGTTCAAGGTTCAAGGTTCAAGGTTCAATAAGGATAGTATGATCAAACGCATCGCATGGGGAATCGTGTTTTTATTTCTGAGTGTTTTAACACTGGGTTATGTATTTCGTATGCCTATAACTCAATGGGCTATAGCGCCATCTTTGAGCCAATCTGGCGTTGAACTACATTGTTTAGATTGGTCACTAAACTCAAATATTAGCTTAAACGTAAACCGATTATGTTTGACTTACCAAGGCCATAAAATTGAGCTTGGTGGCATTGTGGCTGATACAAAAAAAATAACTGTTGGCCGCGCTAATCTTCGTTTAAATGATAGCGAGAGTGTCTCAGCAAGTAATAATTCCTTCAAAAAGCTGGCACTTAGTTTACCCAAAGAGCGGCCGAAAATTGATATCAAAAGATTGTTAATTACCCACCCACAACTTCATGATGAACTGGTAGTTAGCATTGGTGAAGAGAAGCTAAATACATTTGTGATTTCAGGTGATGCAATCGCAGAGGTAACAGTCAGCAATCATAAAATTACTGGTCACTTTAAGTTAGTTGATGGATTACTAACAAAGATAAAGCCGATACCCGCGCTTTCATTAAACAGTGGGCATGAGTTCACCTTTGATGGGTTATCCGTTGATATAAAATCAAACATAGATGCTGAGTTTACACAGCAATTTAGTAAATGCCCAGTAACGCTAAAGGCTTTTGGTGATATGAATATTTACTATCACTTTAACGATAAAAAAGCCTTGTTAAATACACAGCAATTAACCAGCTTGGTAACGTTTGATAGTGATTGTTTGGCGCTTATAAACAATCAATCACAGCGTGAATTTGTAGCCAAGCAACTGCCGTTAAAATGGCAATTGATGCTCAGTGATACGGTAAAGTTTGAAAACGGACAACTTGTTATACCGTCAATGCTATTAAACACTAAAAATAGTGAAACGAAGCTGAGCCTGAAAAACCTAGCAATTAATATTCAGCAGCCGTTAGAGTATGCCAAAGGCAATATTAAGTTATTGTTTATCAGTGAAGACATTGAGCATATAGAAATAGATGCAGCTTTAAATAACTTGGCTGTGAATGGCAACTACCAATTAAACGTCGATGAGCTGCCTGGTTTTTTACCCGCATCAGCTAAAAAGGTAGCAAGCACTGGCCTATTTCAAATAGAGAATGTTTTACAACATAAAAAAAATGCGAAAATAACCAGCGAGATTGGTTTTGCTGAGCTTAGTTTTGATAAATTAACAGTAAAGGGCTATAAGGCACAGTTTACGACTGAGATTGACGATAAACAAAATATCAACGCAAGCTTGGATAGCCATTTACGCTCAGCGGCTTATGAGCAATACCAAGTGCGTGGTGTAAATAATCAATTATCAGCATCTTCTAGTTTGGCTGTTGGCGAATTATTTGTCGATTTAAACAGTGAAACTAAACTTACCCAACTTAACAGTGACTTTTTAAACCTAAGTAATATTCGCATAAGCTCTAAATGCCTGCAAAGTCGGGCGCTTCAAGCCTCACATCATGTATTTATTGATGGTATTGAGTTGGTAGCCAGTCACCACATATCTGCTGTGGAACACCCATTTGAGATAACAGTTGCAGATCAAGCTGTGACTAAATTTAACCCTGTTTTACAGCAGTTTGAACCATTAGCCACGCTGACCGATGGTAGCTTTAATGGGGTTGTTCGCGGAGATGTTAATTTACAGCAGGCTGATTTTGCATTTCAAGTCGAACAGGTAAGTGGCTTATACAACGATTATTTAGCTAAGCATTTTAGCACTCGCTTAACGGGTTCTTATGATTCAGGGCAGCTTAATGTGGCTCCTACTACATTTGAATTAAATGAGTTACGAGCAGGTGCTGTTGTGAGTAACATTGTCGGTAATTTTAGTGTTGAGAACTCTATTGCTCGCGCTGAAAAAATAACTGCTGATGTACTTGGTGGTCGTTTTGCTTTGGATAGCTACAAAGTGACGGAAAAAGCGCAGCAGTCTTTGGTCACATTTGAAAATATTGATGCGAGTAAACTTATTACCTTAGATGATAAATCAGGCATTACACTAACTGGTCGAGTGAATGGCCGCTTACCTGTTTACTTTGATCAAAAAGGTATTTCGGTAAAATCTGGTGAATTATCTAACAAAGGAACAGGTAAACTAGTTATTACTGACAATGCAGCTTTTGATGCAGTTAAAGCTCAGCAACAAGAACTGGACCCGATTTTAAGCTTGTTGGAAGATTTAGACATTCAGAGCTTAAACAGTAGTGTTGACTTAAAGCCTGACGGTTGGCTTTATTTAGGTGTAAACTTAAAGGGATACAATAAGGAACAGGCGCAGCAAGTTAACTTTAATTACAACCATGAAGAAAATGTTTTTACACTCTTAAGAGCATTGCGCTTAAGTGATGAAATTACTCAAAAAGTTGAACAAGAGTATTCAACAAAAGGAACTAAAAATGACTAAATGGCTGATAATACTTACAGCACTGGGGTTGCTTAGTGCATGTACGCACCGCGTTGAAGTGGCAGCGAAAGAGCCTATCACCATTAATTTAAATGTGAAGGTTGATCATGAAATTCGCGTAAAAGTTGATAAAGAGCTAGATGACTTATTTAGCGATGACAGTGAGTTATTCTAAGGAGCAATTATGAGTTTATTAAAAAATAAAAAGTTAAACGTGATCACACTTTTAAGTGCCGCTTTATTGTCATTTTCTGCTTGGGCAATCAGTTTAGATGATGCTAAAAACCAAGGGCTTGTGGGTGAAGATAGCTCAGGTTATTTAGGTTTGGTTGTACAAAATGCAGAGGCTAAAGCGGTTGTTGATGAAATTAACGCAAAGCGCAAAGCACAATATTTAAAACTTGCGAAAAAGAACAACTTGTCACTTGCTCAAGTAGAAGCACTAGCGGCGGCAAAAACCATTGAAAAAACCCAAGCAGGGCATTTCGTTGAAGTTAATGGTGAGTGGGTTAAAAAATAACTCTGCGCATTATTAAAAACCAAAAACCGAGCTTATGCGCTCGGTTTTTTGCAATTTTTAAGTAGCTGCTGCCAAAAGTGAATTCCCTTACGGCGAGCTAAGTTGATATTGTGTTCAGGAATTGACTCCGGCTCGTTGTATTCATCTAGTGCCGCGCTCATACTTGCTTCACGTATTAAGTGTAAAGTAGGAAAAGGCGAGCGATTAGTATAATTTGCAGCGTCATCTTCATCACTATCAGCAAAAACATAGTCAGGATGAAAGTTTGCAATTTGGTACTTCCCCTCAAAACCTTGTGCAACTAATAGCGCATTGGCTAAGTCAACAAGGTCTAAAAAATCTTCAAAATCAGTAAAGCCATTATCAAATATTAACAAAGTTGTTTCACGCTGAGGATCACGGTCAAGCTGGGTACATTGTTCAAGCATATCCATAACAGCATCATCAATTTTTGAGGTGTTACTAATGGTGTAGTGAATGCAGTTATTTTCAACTTCTTTACGGGCAAATGGACAAAAATTGTATTTTACAATCACAGCGCTTACCCATTCACGGGTTTGAGATATAGCTAAGTTGGTCACGATTTTGGCTCTAAATAAGGAGTTATAATGGCAAGCGTTTTGGCAATAGCGCCTTGGTTTTTAGCAACGCACTGAGCTGCTTTACTGCCAAGAATATCACACGCTTTGGTGTTTTTAATCAAACGAAGCAATGCAAGCACCAGTTCGTCAGTATTTTCAACCACATGGGCGCCTTTGAGTTTAATAAGTTCAGGGTAAACATGGTCAAAGTTGTAGGTATGAGGGCCGGTAAGTACACCCACTGAAAAAGCTGCCGACTCTAATGGGTTATGGCCACCACGACGAATTAAGCTGCCACCGATAAAGCTAATATTAGCGGCACCATATAGATATTGTAATTCACCTAATGTGTCGGCTAACACAACTTGTTCATTGTTATAATTTTTTTGACTGCGACGACTAAAGCTGAGATTAGAGTGAGTCAGTAGCTCTGCAACTTTATCAAATTGTTCGGGGTGACGTGGCGCAATGATCAGTAAAGCGTCAGGATGTGTTTCTAGTAGTTGCTGGTGGGCTGCTAAAATAAACTCATGCTCTATAGGGTGTGTAGAACCTGCGACCCATATAAAGCGTTCTGCTTTTTTATAATCTTGCTTTAAAGAGGCTACTTTATCGAGTTGTGCAGTGGTTGGGGTAATATCAAATTTTATTGATCCCGTTACATGGCTTTTTTCAGCAGGTAGCCCTAATTCAATAAAGCGATTTGCATCTGTTTTGTCATGGCTTGCAAGTGCGGTAATTGATTGCATGATACTGCTAGTTAGCTGGGCCACTTTTTCGTAGCCTTGCTGAGACTTTTCAGATAGACGTGCGTTAACTACCAATACAGGTATATTTTGTTTGTACGCATTAGCCATTAAGTTCGGCCATAGTTCAGTTTCTAAAATACAGAGTAATTGCGGTTTTACTCGTTTTAAAAAGCCAGTGGTGGCCATAGGAAAATCAATGGGTAAATAACTAACAGCAACGCTTTGTTTAAATTGTGCGGTAACTTGCTCTCGTCCTGTGGGAGTATTGCAGGTAATTAAAATATTTAACTGCGGTTGTTCATGTTGTAGGGCTTTAATTAAAGGGGTAGCAGCTAAAACCTCGCCCACAGAAGCACAATGAAATACAACTGGTTTGTTGTTTGAAAATAAAGCGCGGCTTATGAAGCCAAAACGTTCCTTAAAATGAGCGCGATATCCCGGGGTTTTTTTACCTCTTAGTACATATAAATAAAATACAATCAGCGGGCTAATAATAATTAATGCGAGTGAATAAAAAATGCGTGCCATACTGTTGCTTTATGTAAATGAAAGTGTCGCTAGTTTAGCGTGAAATCGTTTTTTTCTAAATACACAAATATAAAATAGCAACTTGAAAAAGGTAACAACGATAAAAACCTTCTTTATCTGAATAATAACTTTCTACCCGTACTTTAATTTAGTTATATAGAGGTGATTTGGCTATAAAATTATGGAATAATGAAATTAATTTTTCCTGCCATTTCAGTTCCAAGAGGAATATCTCATGTCAATTATAGATTCAGTGGCAACTAGCTACCTAGAAAGTTTAAATCGTCACCAAGTATTGTTCGAAACCATGGAGGCGTATCATCAAGAGGTAATGCAGTTGTTAGAAGCATGTCATAGTGCTTTACAGGCTGGTGGTAAGGTTGTTTGGTTTGGTAATGGCGGCAGTGCGGCTGATGCTCAGCATTTGGCTGCAGAGTTTGTGGTACGTTATAAGTTAGAGCGAGGACCGTTAGCGTCTATTGCTCTAACCACAGACACCTCTATTTTAACAGCGCATAGTAATGACTATCATTTTGACACAGTATTTGAACGCCAAGTACAGGCGCTATGTAAACCTGAAGATATTGTAATTGGCTTAACCACATCGGGCACCAGTAATAATATTAATTTAGCGTTAGAAGCCGCTAATAAAATAGGAGCATTCACTGTTGCATTTACAGGTCGCGATGGGGGGAAAGTAAAAGACATCGCCAAGTTACCTATTATTATTAAAAATGATGAAACAGCCCGTATCCAAGAGGCGCATATGTTTATCGGCCATTGGTTGTGTGAAGCCATGGATATGGTTGTTGCGGAGCAGCAGTAATGGATTTATCGCTATTAAAAAACTTATCAGCAGCGCGTATTTTAGTGGTTGGTGACGTTATGCTAGACCGCTACTGGTATGGTGATTCTGGCCGTATTTCGCCGGAGGCACCAGTACCCGTTGTAAAAGTCAGTAAATTTGAAGACAAAGCCGGTGGTGCCGCCAATGTGGCTAAAAATATAGCCCGACTAGATGGCAAAGTGGGTTTACTTGGCCTAATTGGCGAGGATGAAAGCGGACAAATTTTAGAAAACATTCTAGAGGGTGAAAAAATAAATTCACAGCTTGTGAGTGTATGCGATTTGCCGACTATTTCTAAAATGCGGGTGATCAGTCGTCATCAACAAGTTGTGCGTTTAGATTTAGAAGAGGCTTTTAATGAGTCTCATAGCCAGTTGTTATTAAATCGATTAGAGCTGGTGCTGAGTGATTACGACTTTATTGTATTTTCTGATTACAACAAGGGCTCACTCGCGCTAATCCAAAAAATGATTTCGGTTGCTAAAGATGCAGGTAAAACCGTGCTTGTTGACCCTAAATCATCTGATTTAGAGTTGTACCGTGGAGCTGATTACATAACCCCTAATTTAAATGAGTTTAAATTAGCGGGTGGTCAGGTTGGTTCAGAAGAGTTGCTTGCTAGCAGCGCGCGTACCCTGATTAGTGATGCGGGTATTAACGCCATGCTACTAACACGCTCAGAACAAGGTATGTCGCTAATTGATGCAACGCAAAAGCATGACTTTGCAGCGCAACAACTCGAAGTAAGTGATGTAACCGGTGCGGGCGATACTGTTATTGCTACATTAGCTGTAATGCTAGGTGCGGGTATGACCGCCAAAGATGCAGTCGAAATTGCAAACTTAGCTGCCGGTATTGCAGTAAGTAAATTGGGAGCGGCTACGGTTTCTCCTGAAGAGTTGAGCCGCAAGTTAGGCCAATACTTACAAGCCACTGGCGAGCATTATCAAACCCCATTTGATGATGTATTACAACATATTGAATTTGCAAAGCAAAATGGAGAAACCATTGTATTTACTAATGGTTGTTTTGATATTTTGCATGCAGGCCATGTGCGCTATTTAGCGCAAGCTAAAGCGCGTGGTGATAGATTAGTGGTTGGTTTAAATAACGATGAATCCATTGCCCGTTTAAAAGGCCCTGAGCGCCCAATTAACCCATTAGATGAGCGTGCTATGGTTTTAAGTGCATTAGCCTCAGTTGATTGGGTTATTCCGTTTGGCAGTGAGGCTGAAAATGACACACCAGCAAAGCTAATTGAGCAAATTAGCCCAGATATTCTTGTTAAAGGTGGTGATTACACTGTTGAGCAAATTGCCGGTGCTGAGCACGTGTTGCGTCATGGCGGAAAAGTAGAAGTTCTTGAGTTTTTAGATGGTTGCTCTACATCAAAAGTGATTAGCAAAATTAAAAGCTAGCTAGTTAGTGAAATAAAAAAGGGGATAAACTTTGGTTTATCCCCTTTTTTAATGCTTGCAAAACTAAAAGTTATATTCGAACTTTGCAAATGCAGACGTATCGTTTTCTGCTCCATCGTTATTAGAGGCAAGTCCGCCAAGGGTTAAGCGCCCCCCCATGGCAAGCATTCTGTAACGTACTTCAAGCTGTTTAGAGCTAAATGCTGTTTTGGTAATCGAGTTACCTAAGTCTGGGTTATTTGGGTATCTATCACGGTTGTCGCTGTTGTAGTCTACATCACGTAATTTTACTTGCCAGTCAGTTCCGCTTGAGAGTTGCCCAAGTACGGTTAACACTAGCGATTGCGCATCATTATCATAGGTAGAGCCGATAGGGCGACCATAGTAACGATACCCTGATTGGTAATCAGTGTGCTCATAATAGCAGTTTTCGGTCGTTGACCCCGCAGAGCAAGACACACCTGTATCAATATATTCTAAGTTGACTAGTAAATTCTGCTCGTAAACGCGATGTGTTGTTTGTAAGCCAAATAAGTACGCTCTATCAGCTGGTTTAAACTGTGAGCTCGCATCTTCACCAATCGTGCTGGCATAAACGGCATAAGGTTGGTTAAATAATGTGTCTGACCAACGAATATCAATACCTGCTAATTGATTACCTATTTTTGATTCTAACTGGCTATCACAATTAGTAGTGCCATCAACACATTTTGTATCACCGGTAATCATATCAATAAAGTCACCAGCCGAGCTTGGTTGTCCCTTACCAGCCCATTGTGCTGACCAGCTCAGTGCTATTTCTAATTGTTGAACGGGGCGAAAGTTAACCCGAGTGCTCCACAATAACGCATCAGGAATAACGCGGGTTGATTCCAGCTTAGCCATTTGTGCAGTAAACCCCCACTGACCTATCCAACTTAACCAAGGTGTTTCAAAGGCACTACTTTGCTCACGAGAAATACTAATGGCAGGTAAAGGTTTTGCATTACCAGACATAATTAAGCTGTTATCAACACCCGGCCCCCAAAATTGCTCAACGGCACCTGCTCTTACAATCCAATTACCCATACGATACGCTAAATAGCTGTCATCTAGAGAGGTATCATTGCAGTCTTTTAGTGCTTGCTCGTTTTGAGCTATATCATCAGTTGTTTTACCGTCGACTAAGCAGTTTTTGCCATCACTACGATGATTAATCGCTATTTTAGCTGCAAAGTTATGTCCTAAATAAGCGTAGGCAGCAGTTAACTCTGATTCTTGGCTATTGGTGGCACCAAAGCTAGTGGCTACAAGAGGATCTGAGCTGGCAAATGCCGAAAGCTGTACACTATGCGAACCGCTATTTTCTGACTTATAACGATGTTTTACACGTAATAACGCATCCTGCAGGCGAGGAGATAACTGTTCTAACGAAGTATTGTTTACATCATTAATAAAGCTTTTCCACATTAATGGGTACGTTGTTACTGGCGCTAAAATTATACCTGCATCGGCAAGCTGTTGTATATCTGCTCTAAGAGCATAATCATCAGGCTTTACCCAAGGTTCAGCATTTACGGTTGTAGTTACGGCACAAAAAAGCGAAGAAAGTATAAAAAATTTGTTTCGCAAAGCTCAGATCCTTATGATTGAAATTGCTAACAAGTTTAGCAATCTACGTCCTTTATTGCAGTAATTAAATCAACTCATTAAAGAGATATTAGAAAAAAATATTACTATATATTAGATTAAAACACCGCGGCTCTATCGCTAAAAAGATGGCGTTGATATACTCGCAGCAAAGAAAAAATAGAGATAGTAATGAGCAACAAACGACTTTTATTTATTCCCGTGTCATCGCCAGAAGGTATTGGTGAATATATGCGCTCGTTACAGCTAGCTCAAACCTTAAAGGCTGAGTATGGCAAGCAGTTAGATATTCATTTTATTTTAAATAAACATACGGCTTATGCTAAAAACTGCCCATTCCCTACCTTATTGTTAAATCAATCGGCAACAAAAGAAAATACGCACGTATGTCAGTTTATTAAGCAATACAAACCAGATGCGGTGCTATTTGATTGTGCAGGACGCGCTGAGCAAATGAAAGCTGCAAAAAAAGTGGGTGCTAAAGTTGTTTTTATTTCACAGCATGCAAAAAAGCGAGCAAAAGGTTTAAAGCTTAATAGAGCGGGCCTTATTGATACTCATTGGGTGGTTCAGCCTGATTACTGTATTGAACCTCTTTCGTGGTATGAAAAGCTAAAATTGAGCATGTTGTCTCTGGCCTATCCTGCTAATGTTGGGCCATTTACAGTGTTTGCATCAGCGCAACAAAAATCCGATGCACTAACCCGTTATCAATTGAAAGAGAAAGAATTCTTTATTGTTAACGCAGGCTCTGGTGGGCACACCCTTAATGGCCAAAACTGTGCTGATATCTACTATAAAGCAGGACTGAACATTGCGAAAGAAACAGGTTTAAAAGGGGTTGTGGTGTTTGGTCCTAATTACACTAAGTCGTTACCTAAAAGCGATGAGTTAATTTGTTTGCCAAGCCAAGAGGGGACTGAATTTTTAGCCTTACTAAGTCAGGCTAAGGTGGCATTATTAAGCGCGGGCGATACTTTACTTCAAGCCATTGCTTTACAAACGCCAACGATAGCATGTGCTATTTCAAAAGATCAAAATGAGCGAGTTGTTCGTTGTGCGAGCACCGGTGTTGTTAAAGAGGCTGAGCTTGATATTTTAGATATTACCCAAAAAATAAAAGAGCTACTTTTGGAACCAAATTATAATAATACAGTAGGCCAATACGAGTCGTTAGAAAATGTGCATAGCTTTGATGTTATAACCAAAGGAGTACAAGCGTTGTTAATAGGAAGTAAGCTATGAATATTGTTATTGTAATTGACTCTCTCGTTGGTGGTGGCGCTGAAAAAGTAATGCTTACTTTGGCGCAGGAAATGGTATCAAAAGCCCACAATGTGACTATTTTGTCATTGGCGCAAAATATTGAATATGACATTCCAAACACCTTATCTGTTGAAAGTTTATTTTCAGGTCGAGCAACAAAAGTTGATCGATTTTGGCAGATAAAAAAGAATGTTAAAGTATTAGAGACATGGTTTGAGCAAAAGTTACTTCAACTTGGTTCTATTGATTTAGTACTTTCTAATTTAGATCGTAGTAATAACTTATTAGCAAAAAGTAAAATAGAAAATATCCATTTTGTTGTTCATAACTCAGTTAATGCTGAACTTGCTAGGCAAAAAAAATTAGGTCCATTTTCTTATTTATATCTTAAAAGAAGCAAACAAAATTTAAATGGGAAGTCTTTGATCTGTGTTTCAAAAGGTGTTGAAGAGGAAATACGCCAGAGCCCTTTAATTACCCCCAGCGCAATGACAACTATTTACAATCCTTTTAATTTTAAAATTATGAATGAGCAAGCAAATGAGGTAAATATCAACATACCGACCTCTCCTTATCTTATTCATGTTGGACGATTTGCTAAACAGAAACGTCATGATGTTCTGTTTGCTGCATTTGCTAAATTAGATAAAAAATATAAATTAGTATTATTGTGTAATAAGAAAGAGAAAGCATTTAAGTTAGCCAAACAATACGGAATCGAAAATCAACTTATTGTTCCTGGATTCGAACAAAATCCTTATAACTGGATTAAGCAGGCTAAAGCTCTTGTATTAAGTTCTGACTTTGAAGGGCTACCAACCGTATTAATTGAAGCTATAGCCATAGGTACACCCGTGGTAAGTACTAATTGTAATTTTGGTCCCAATGAAATATTAACCGAAGAATTAAGCAAATATCTGGTACCAACAGAGCAAAGTGACTTATTAGCAAAGGCCATTGAAGACGTTTTAATTGATAGCCCCGATATGAAAAAGGCCACTATTTTGAAAAAGGTCTCTGCAGATGCTGTAGCAGACCAATATTTAGCAATGGCGCGCTGAATATTAGCATTCGAGCTCTTGGTTATAGTCATTATGTAATGTTTGCCAATCGTTTTGCTGCCAATGAAAGTGGCTGTTGCGGCTTTGCTCTTTTAAAAAGGAGCGCTGTAGGCGAGACATGTTGCTCTGTTGCCATTTTATATCGGGTGTTTTTATTTCGCCACGATCAAAGTCGATGATATAAACGTCGCCAGAGTCATCAAATAAAATATTATTAATATTTAAATCAGCGTGATTCACCCCTTTATTATGAAACTGGGCAATGGTTTGTGCTATTTTTTTTATCTCAATATCACTTAAGGGGCGCTCAATCAGTACATCTAATACGCTTTTAGCGCCGCTTACCGCTTCAGTAATAATATCACCTCGGTAAATAAAACCATGTCGGCTCACTTTAGCGGCAATGGGCTTTGGTACATTTAAACCTAACTCTATTAATTGCGTCATTAAGCTAAATTCTTGATAAACACGGGTATGCTCAAGTCCCCAATATAAATATTGGTCACTAAGTAGCTTGCCTATGAAGCCGCCACGCCAATAATGGCGTAACACAGCCGTTAAATCTACGTGTTTAAAAAACCAAGCAGTTGCACGCCCTTTTTTAGCCCCGACAATTTTTTGCTGTTGTTGCCAGAAATCGGGGTCAAACCAATCTAACTCTATTTCGGTGCTATATTGAGGGTGGCTTAAAATGACATGGTTATTTTTGATGTGTTGATTAAACATAGCTCATAGGATTCGCTTTAATATGTGCATATATTAACGTGTTTTCAGGCTAAGGATAAGTACTTGCAATGACGCGATTATAATTTAAGATCGGGTTTTATTATTTTACTCCCAAGGAAACGTGTGACTTCAGCGCCTACTTACACTTCAATTTGTATTTTACGTCTTTCTGCTATTGGTGATGTATGCCATGCAGTGAGTGCGGTACAAGCAATTCAAAAAGCGCATCCAAATGCTAAGATCACTTGGGTGATAGGGAAGGTCGAGGCGATGTTGTTAGCTGACTTACCAGGCGTTGAGCTTGTTGTATTTGATAAAAAACAAGGGAAAACGGCACTAAAACAGTTAAAGCAAACCTTCAAAGGGCAGTGTTTTGACGTTCTACTTAATATGCAAGTGGCTTTAAGAGCTGGTTTTGTCGCTCGCTGTATTCCTGCCAAAGTTAAAATTGGTTTTGACTGGGCTCGCTCAAAAGAGCTGCATAGTTTATTTATTAATAAACGCATTAAAGCCCAATCTCAGGCACATGTTTTAGAGGGGTTTAAAGGCTTTGCTCAAGCGATTGGTGTTGATGATTATGTCCCTGTTTGGAATATGCCCTACACCGACAAAGATCAAGCTAAAGCTGATGAGCTGTTAGGTGACGATTATTTATCACATAAGCTATTCGTTATTTCGCCAGCAGCAAGTAAAGCACAGCGTAACTGGTTAGCCGAACGCTATGCCGCGCTTGCGGATTATGCACATACACAGGGGTTTAAAATAGTATTAACTGGTGGACCGACGGAACTGGAAATTAATTTAGCAAATAACATCATTAAACACAGTGATTCACCCATTCTGAACTTGGTGGGTAAAACAAAACTCAAAGAATTATTGTGCGTACTTAAGCGTGCAGACTTAGTACTTGCGCCCGATACAGGCCCAGCTCATATGGCGGTGACTGTGGGCACGCCTGTTATTGGCTTATATGCGCATTCAAACCCAGCGCGAACGGGGCCTTATTTATACCAAGATTACGTGGTTGAGGTTTATCACCAAAACTTATTAAAGCAAACAGGTAAAACCGCCGAGCAATTACCTTGGGGTACTCGGGTTAAAGGCGATGATTTAATGAGTCAAATAACCACGGATGCAGTAAAAGAAATGTTTGACCATGTTATTAAAAAAGAGTTGTTATTATGAATGATAAACACATAAATAAGGCGCTTTTTTTAGACCGTGATGGTGTAGTAAATGTTGACCATGGCTATGTATTTAAAAGCGAAGAGTTTGAATTTATAGATGGTGTGTTTTCAACGTGTAAAGCATTTTATGACGCGGGCTATAAAATAATTGTTGTAACTAACCAATCAGGTATTGGTCGAGGTTATTACTCAGAAGCCGATTTTTTTGCCCTTAACACATGGATGAAAGCGCAGTTTACTCATCATCAAATTGAAATTACTGATGTTTATTTTTGTCCACATCATCCTAAAAATGCATTGCCAGCGTATTTAACAGATTGCGATTGCAGAAAACCAGCCCCCGGGATGTTGCTGCAAGGAATAAAAGATCATCATATAGACCCTACACTGAGTGTCATGGTAGGGGATAAATTAGGTGATATGCAAGCTGCTATTAGTGCCAATATACGCACTAAAGTGCTAGTTCGTTCGGGGCAAACGTTTGACGAGCAAGCCGCAAAATCTGCAGACTATGTTTGTGACTCAATCAAGGAACTTCCTGTTTTGCTTGCTGATCTCATTTAATATATATCTCATGCCTGTAAACTGGCAGCTTTTCCTGCCAATTAGCTAATTTGCGACGAATGACAAACAGTGCAATTTGGCGCTTAAACTTTTACAATACCCCCATTATAAATAGCAGCAACGCGTCTGCTGTTTAACCCGTTCAACCAAATGGAGATCACAGATGAGAGCATCTGCTTTTTTTAGCCAATTACAACAGCAAATTGAAGACGTTAAAGCTGAAGGTTTGTACAAAAATGAACGTGTTATCACTTCACAGCAGCAAGCTCAAATTGAAGTGGCATCAGGCGATAAAGTTATTAATTTTTGTGCTAACAACTACTTAGGTTTAGCTAACAGCCCAGAACTAATTGCAGCTGCCCAACAAGGCTTAGATGACCATGGCTTTGGTGTTGCCTCAGTGCGTTTTATTTGTGGTACCCAAGATATTCATAAAACGCTTGAGAAAAAAATCAGTCAATTTTTAGAAACTGAAGACACCATTTTGTACTCATCATGCTTTGATGCGAATACGGGCTTGTTTGAAACTATTTTAGGTGCAGACGATGCGATTATTTCTGATTCATTAAACCATGCATCTATTATTGATGGCGTGCGTTTATGTAAAGCAAAACGTTTCCGTTATGCAAATAACGATATGGCAGATTTAGAAAAGCAATTAATTGCAGCCGATGAAGCCGGTGCTAAAACTAAACTAATTGCTACTGATGGCGTGTTCTCAATGGATGGCGTTATTTGTAATTTAGAAGCAGTGTGTGATTTAGCCGACAAATACGACGCACTCGTTATGGTTGATGATTCACATGCCGTTGGTTTTGTTGGCGAAAACGGTAAAGGTACACCTGAGTACTGTAATGTACTCGACCGTGTTGATATTATTACTGGTACCTTAGGCAAAGCGCTTGGTGGAGCCTCTGGTGGTTATACCTCAGGTAAAAAAGAAATTGTTGAGTGGCTTCGTCAACGTTCACGTCCATACTTATTCTCAAACTCATTAGCGCCTTCAATTGTAACGGCATCAATCAAAGTGTTAGAAATGCTTGAAAATGGCGGTGAGCTTCGCGCTAAGCTATGGTCAAACGCTAAATACTTCCGTGAGCAAATGGAAACGGCAGGTTTTACCTGTGCAGGTAAAGATCATGCGATTATTCCAGTGATGCTAGGGGATGCAAAAGTGGCGTCACTTATGGCTGATAAACTATTGGCTGAAGGGATTTATGTAACTGGCTTTTCATTCCCTGTTGTACCAAAAGGTCAGGCGCGTATTCGTACCCAAATTTCTGCAGCGCACAGCAAGGAGCAGCTTGATACAGCCATTGCAGCATTTACCCGTATTGGTAAAGAGATTGGTGTTATTTAATTTTCTTGTTAAATCGCGGCTAAAGTCGCGATTTTTTAATTGAGTGTGGATTATGAAAGCATTATCAAAGTTAAAAGCAGAGCCAGGCATTTGGATGACAGATGCGCCAAAGCCTGAAGTAGGTCATAACGATCTGTTAATTAAGATTCGTAAAACAGCCATTTGTGGTACCGATGTTCATATTTATAAGTGGGATGAGTGGGCACAAAACACTATTCCTACACCTATGGTGGTTGGCCACGAGTATGTGGGTGAAGTAATTGACATGGGCCAAGAAGTTCGCGGTTTCGAAGTTGGCGACCGTGTATCTGGTGAAGGTCATATAACCTGTGGTCATTGTCGTAACTGCCGTGCTGGACGTGTTCATTTATGCCGTAATACAACCGGTGTAGGTGTTAACCGCGAAGGTGCATTTGCTGAGTACCTAGTGATCCCAGCATTTAATGCGTTTAAAATCCCAGATAACATTAGCGATGAACTGGCCTCTATTTTTGACCCGTTTGGTAATGCTGTACATACTGCATTATCGTTTGACTTAGTGGGTGAGGATGTATTAATCACTGGTGCAGGCCCTATTGGTATTATGGCCGCGGCTGTAGCCAAACATGTGGGTGCACGCCATGTGGTTATCACCGACGTAAATGAATACCGCCTAGACTTAGCACGTAAAATGGGCGCAACGCGTGCTGTAAACGTTGCGAATGAAAAGCTTGAAGATGTAGCTAAAGAGCTAGGTATGACCGAAGGCTTTGACATTGGCTTAGAGATGTCAGGTGTTCCGAGTGCATTTAATGCCATGCTAAATAACATGAATCATGGCGGCAAAATTGCCATGTTAGGTATTCCACCTTCAGATATGGCGGTCGATTGGAATCAAGTTATTTTTAAAGGCTTAGTGATCAAAGGTATTTATGGTCGTGAGATGTTTGAAACTTGGTACAAAATGGCTAGCTTGATTCAATCAGGGCTTGATTTAAAACCAATTATTACTCATCAGTATTCAATTGATGACTTCCAAGCTGGCTTTGATATGATGATTTCAGGCCAATCGGGTAAAGTAATTCTTAACTGGGATTAATTATCCCCTGTTAAGAGAATTAAAGGCGGCATTTGTCGCCTTTTTTGTAATTATAAGAGAGTACTATGGCATTTAAACATATATCAATCGCACAAACCCTCGAACTACTAGACAAAGAAGATGTGGTGATTGCCGATATTCGCGATCCTAATTCGTATCAGACAGGGCACATTCCTGGCTCTGAAGCGCTTTCAAATGCAAATATCGCCCAATTTATGATGGAAAAAGAGTTTGACCAGCCGATTATTATTGTTTGTTATCACGGCATGAGTTCACAAGGTGCTGCCAGCTACTTAGTAGAGCAAGGCTTTGAAGATGTTTACAGTATGGATGGTGGTTTTACTGCGTGGGAAGCCGCTTACAAGGATAAAGTAGCACGATGATAGAGCTTGGTAGCCTAACTAATCCCCGCGCTGCACAGGGCTTTATAGATTACCTAAAAAGCCAAGGGCTTACAGGGCAAATTCGTACTGAGGATGGCCATACGCTTGTTATTAGTGTGGCACCTGAAGACTTTCATGCAGTGCAGCCTTTATGGAACGAATTTGCTAAAAACCCTAATCATGAGCGTTACCAACAAGCATCATGGCA
Source organism: Pseudoalteromonas sp. S1610 (assembly GCF_005887465.1). Taxonomy (GTDB): domain Bacteria; phylum Pseudomonadota; class Gammaproteobacteria; order Enterobacterales; family Alteromonadaceae; genus Pseudoalteromonas; species Pseudoalteromonas undina. The sequence goes on from NZ_PNDI01000001.1 coordinate 16,678, forward strand.
AGTAGGTACTACGCAGTCACCGTTAAAGTATCAAGGGCAGTCACTTAATTTAGTCGCTCGTTTTAAAGCCTTAAGCTGGCTTAATCAAGGTGTTAGTATTCTCAGCATTATTGTTTATGTTGCCTTTTTATTTGGTGCGTTTGAGCCTATTTATATGGCGTTGCAGTTCAATCCTGCGTCACCACTTACCTGGTTAACACCTGCTATTGTGCATTTTAGCGCTATGCATATTGTGTTTAACTTAATCTGGTGGGTATCGCTGGGTGATAACATTGAAAAGCAATGCGGTAAGTCGAGTTTAATCGGGCTGTTTTTAGTTACCGCTTTAATAAGTAATTGGGCACAGTACTTAATGGTTGGTCCTAACTTTGGTGGGCTTAGCGGTGTTGTATATGGGTTGTTAGGCTTTTGTTGGATTTACAGCGCGCTTAACCCTAAACAGCCTGCACTGGTTACAACCGCGATTGTTGGTTTTATGCTGGTATGGTTAGTACTTGGTTTTGCAGATGTATTATTTGTTGGAATGGCTAATTGGGCACACTTAGGTGGGCTTACTAGCGGTATGGCTTTTGCCTATACCGCTCAGCTTTTTAAAACAAAAAGCGGCTAATGATATAAATATTTAGTAAATAACAGGTCTCGGATTATTTCTTGGCCTGTTTCTTCCTTAAGTAAGCTTTTTAGTTTTTCTGCGCTTTTAAGGCGAATTTGCTCACGCCCTGTTAAAGACTTTATTTTGTTTTCAGGCTCTTTTGATAATATCTCTACTAGCGCATCACGTAATAGAGGGGTGTGGTGTTCTACAATGGCAATATCGGATGTTTTATTTAACATTAAATCTACCGTGACACGAACGTAACCCATTTTTTTACTCGATGGACCAATGTAATTGGTAATAATGTCTGGCTCAAACCCAAAATAACCCACAGTAGACTCAGCACGTGCTGATAAGCTAGTTAGGCTGACTAAAAGAATAAAAAGGCCTGTAAATACTGTTTTTTTCATTTCAAAAGCGTTTCCGTAAACTAATTACAAATAGTTTATACTTATTAGTAAATAAGATACAGCAAGATGCTGTTATTTGTTGTGTTTGTAAAAGTACTCTGAATTCAAGTTTGGGGTAGGCAATAGCGAGAGTCAAATGCTGATTAGCTTTTTATGACACAGGATGTGCTTGGTATTGAGTAAATCGCGCTTTTTCAAATTCGTTGGCAATGTTATGATCTCTCTGATTTATTTCAAGTAGAGTTATTGTGATTACTTTTCCTCTTTCTTTATCTGCTGATTGGCAGAGTACCGCTCAAGTCACTGGCTTATCTAACGCTGAAAAAGAGTGGTTATTTGAACCGCATTCTTTAACGGCTAAATTAAAAAGTCAGTCTCAGCGTTTTGCTGTAAAAGTGTTGAGTGAGCAAAAAGTAGACCTTTCTCAATCACAGCAAACGCTATTAAGTAAGCAGGTAAGTACAGTACTTAACCGTGAAGTGTTACTTTTGTGTGATGAACAACCGATTGTTTATGCTCAAAGTTGGTTGCCAGTAACAACTAATAATACAAACAATCAGCTGCACAATATGGGAGATCGCCCGTTAGGTGATGTTATCTTTCAAGATCCTGCGTTAAGGCGCACTGATATTGAAATTGCTCGCTTTGATGGTAATCACTCATTGCAATCACTGGTGAGCGAACTTAATTTACCGAATCGCTCTTTACTGGGCAGACGCAGCGTATTTTCTTTACATAACTATCAATTTTTGGTCTGTGAGGTTTTTTTACCAGGAGCTTACTTATACTCATGAAACTAGCCGCTTTGTCTGTTAATCATTTTCCCTATTACATCCAGTTAATGCGAATTGATAAGCCCATAGGCACTTTATTGCTACTTTGGCCAACTTATTGGGCACTATGGATAGCGAATGATGGTCTGCCTAGCTTAACAAATTTCATTGTGTTTACCCTTGGAGTAATAGTTATGCGAAGCGCAGGATGCGTTATCAATGACTTTGCCGATAGAAAAATTGATGGCTCAGTAAAGCGTACTTGTCAGCGGCCGCTAGCGACCGGAGCGGTAAGTAGTGGCGAAGCAATTAGTTTGTTTTTATTACTCGTTGTCATCGCTTTTATATTAGTATTATCGCTTAATACCAATACTATTTTGTTATCGTTTGGTGCACTTGGATTAGCGTTTTGTTATCCCTTTATGAAACGTTACACGCAACTTCCTCAAGTTGTATTGGGCGCGGCTTTTGGTTGGGCAATCCCAATGGCTTTTATGGCATCAATAAACTCTCTCCCCGTGCAGGCATGGTTGCTATTTATTGCCAATATTTGCTGGACGGTGGCTTACGACACTATGTACGCCATGGTTGATAGAGACGATGATATAAAAATAGGAGTAAAATCAACCGCTATTTTATTCGCCAGTTATGACCGCCATATTATAGCGCTACTTAACTTTAGCTTTTTTGCGTTGATGGTTTTAATTGGGTTGATGAATCAAATAGGATTTAGTTTTTGGTTGGGATTAGCTATTGCAGCAATGTTACTTGTGTATCAACAGCGTTTGATTCATTTACGCCAGCGAGATAATTGTTTTAAAGCATTTTTAAATAACCATTACGTAGGACTGGCTATTTTTATTGGTTTATTATTTTCTTACCCCGTTTTTGCTTAACGGGGTGGATCGATAATGCCACTAATTGATGCGTTTTTTCTGAACCAACCAGCAATCGAATAGCGGTTATCAACAGCAGGAAGTACTTCATGTACAAAGCGTTCGCTTTCAAATAATACCAAAGTGCCTGCCGTGGGTTTTATTACTATTTCTATGCCTTTACTTTTAGGCTTGTAAATAACTAGCTCTCCACCTTCCTCTGGAGAGTTCAAATATAATACGGTAGTAAAAACACGGTTTGAACGACCTTTAAATGCATCTACATGTTTTTTATAAAAATCACCTTGCGTATATTTTGCATAGTGACATTCATAATCAAACAAACCCATAAAGAAAGTTCGATTAAGCGTATTACGAACTGCTTCCATTACTTGCTGGTAGCCAAGTTGTGCATTTGAACTGCCATCAAACCAATAGGTTTTGTCTTTACGAACTGTATTATCAATTTGCAAGTTATTTAATCGACCAATACCAGCAAGGCTAAAGTGTGGATTTATTCTGTAGCAATCTGCCATTAAATCAAAGATTAGGTCACTATCAATGGCGTTTTCAATAATGGCATAACCATGCGTTTCAATCTGCTCTAGATAAATTCCAGAAGCTGTAAAGTTGTTCATTAACGCTAGTCATAATAGTAGGGAGCGTTAGTTTAATGTAAAAAAACTTTAAAGCTACAAATTTATCGCGTTCACCAAAGCGCATGGTGTAATGTTATGCTTTTGAGACTTTATTTATTAGCGAGAGTAAGTGGTCAACATGCTCACCTGCTTCTATTTGTTGGCTGGTTTGCACAATAAGTTGCTCATGGCTAATATCGTTATTAGTTTTAAGTTGAATCAAGTTATGGTTTTCTGCCACAGAACTGGTGTGTTCAATACCGGCAATGGCAAAATGGTCTGACTTTTCAAGTCCGGCCATTACCTGATCAATACTGCCCACTTTAATAGTTGATACTTTATTTAATGAGTCTATTACTTCATTAAGCATTGATTGCACTTGTTTTGACTGTGAAAAACAACTGAACATTGGATAACTTTCGAGTTCTTTTTTACTAATATCGCTTTTATTTGCTAAAGGATGTTGTTTTGAACAAAACAAAATAAGCTGATCAGGTAATTGTATGTCGCTACCAATGCTATTGACTATTTGCGAGCATACACTAATGTCAATTTCACCCTGAAGTAACTTCCTATGAAGCTCAGTTTTGTTTTGTAGCTGCATTTCGATTTTAATATGCGGGTATTGGCTTAAAAATTCACCGCAGGTAATTGGTACTATGCTGCTGGTTGTTGTGGTGTAACCAATAACCAATTTTTTCTCTTCAGTGCCATTAATTGACTGAAAAGCGCGATGTTTTATTTGCTCTAGCTCATTGAGGGTATTTTTTGCAAAGTCGAGGAAAAGTTCGCCTGCTTGAGTTAATTTAACCGAGCGAGTAGAGCGGGTAACAAGTTCGTAGCCAAGCTCTGTTTCAAGAGTTTGAATACTACGAGTTAACGCAGATGTGCTAATTTGGGTTTGTTCTGCAGCTTGCCTAAAATGACGAAGTAGGCCAAGCGCTACAAACTGTTCTAATTGTTCAAATCTCACTATATAGTCCTTTTTTATAGGTAAGCTAGGGGAATTGCAGATTAAATACTGACTTTATATCCCTACAGATCAGTTGAAATAATGTTTTTAACCACCTCCTTAGATTAACTTTCTTTTCATCGTATTTAAAGAGAATAGTTGCTAAAAGTTGTTATACCTTTGGGTAATGTTAAATAACTGTAGGGTTTTATTATTGACCAAGTTTATGCAATTTTATAACAGCTTTATTAAAGTCTCGGTTTGTTAATTACTGTTTTTGCTTTTAGGGTTGGGCTCAATAAAATTTTTACTTACTCGGTTACTTAAAGGCTTATTTTCAATGTTTTGCAATTCAATTTCTATGGCATCACAAGAGATGTGAATTTCAAATAATGAAGTAAGCAAAGATAAGCTTAAGCAACTTAAACTGACACCAAATAAAATAATGCCCGTGGTATTAAATTCTATAAATAATGCGAACATAGATAGCGTACATAATAAAAAAGCAGCCACTCCGTATACTTGCATGGTTCTTATTAATTTTATTCGCTTTCTAAGGTTGGTTATTTGCGCCACCACAACAGGACGAATAGATTCCCCTTCACGTGCATTCAGTTCTCGTATTAGTTGCGCTAGCACTAAAAATCGGTTTGTATAGGCGAGTAACAACAACGAGATTGCTGGAAAAAGTAAACCTGGAGTAGTTAGCGTCATAATGTGTCCTTAAATCATATTATTTGCTTTAGGTTACGCAGGCAAATTGTACACATAAAGTAAATGAGGTGGATATTGCAAAATATTAATAATAGCGATTCAAATATAACATCATTTGATTGGGTTACGCTTTATAACGCAGAAAATAGTTTAGAGGCCAATATTATAAAAGGATTGATTCTGAATGCGGGAATTGAGTGTCAAATTAAAGGCGAAATGCTGCAAGGTGCAATGGGCGAGATCCCGTTTGAGCAAACACAAGTAAGTGTGCAGGTTTATGCGATAAAAGAGCGCCATGCACGCGAAATATTGGTAAACTATCAGCAAGTAAAACAATCCGCTCCAGATTGGGTGTGCCCTAACTGTAATGAGCATAATGGATCAACATTTGATTTTTGTTGGTCATGTGGGACTTTAAAGAATGACAAAAGCGAATAATTTTCAGCGTATTAGAGAGTTAAATTACCTGCAAAAAGCGGTATTGGCCAGTGCGTTAATAGAGCGTATGTTGCCTAATTATGGACTGTTTAGTGAGGCTACCGGTTTTGGCGATGAGGTTATTTTACGTAATGCTTTAAATGTATGTTGGGAAAAGATACTGCTTCCTAAAAGTAAGATTGATTTAGAAAAGCAAGTCGAAAAAATTGAACCTAATGTACCTGAACTTGCTGATTTTGATATGTTTGGCACTTACCCTGCCATTGACGCTGCAACTTCATTATTGAGCTTAATGCATGGCCTTTTAGCACAAGACGAGCAAGAATTTGTTAATGTGAGTAAAATATCGCAGGCAACTGTGGCTCGCTTTATTGAGTATCAAATGACGGTTGAAGGGGATGTTGCTGATAATAAAGCAGTGCGTGAACACCCACTAATGCAATACGAAATAGAGGTATTAGGTGAACTAATTGATTTTGTAGAAGCTATGGGGCGTATTACTGCTGAAAATGTAAAAGCATTGAAAAAGCATGTCCTTGCTGATGGCCAAACTAACATTGGTTTAGCACTTTAAGTTATTTGTTTTAAACACCTTGTTAGGTGGCAGGAGAATTAACAATGCGAATTTTAGGCATTGAATCATCATGCGATGAAACTGGTATTGCTATTTATGATGATGAAAAAGGGCTACTGGCTCATCAATTATATAGCCAAGTAAAAGTACATGCTGATTACGGTGGTGTGGTACCTGAGCTTGCATCTCGCGATCATGTACGTAAAACATTGCCGCTTATCGATGCGGCATTTGCGCAAGCTGGCTGTGGACCGGAAGATTTAGACGGTATTGCCTACACCGCAGGACCTGGTTTAGTAGGGGCTTTGTTAGTAGGTACCTCAATTGGTCGCTCTTTAGCGTATGGTTGGGATATTCCTGCGGTGGCAGTACATCACATGGAAGGGCATTTATTAGCGCCAATGCTTGAGGAAAACGTTCCCGAATTCCCATTTATTGCTTTACTCGTATCTGGCGGTCATACCATGATGGTAAAGGTTGCGGGCATTGGCCAATACGAAGTGTTGGGTGAGTCGGTAGATGACGCTGCAGGTGAAGCATTTGATAAAACGGCTAAATTACTTGGGCTTGATTACCCTGGCGGTCCTCGTTTAGCTAAAATGGCTGAGCAAGGCGTTGCCAAACGATTTGTTTTCCCGCGCCCGATGACAGATAAGCCTGGTCTTGATTTTAGCTTTAGTGGCTTAAAAACCGCAGCTTCGATTGCTATTCGTGAAAATGATAGTGACGAGCAAACTAAAGCAGATATTGCCCATGCATTTCAAACAGCCGTTATAGATACTTTAGTGATTAAGTGTAAGCGAGCACTAAAACAAACGGGTATTAAACGTTTAGTAATAGCCGGTGGTGTAAGTGCTAATACGCAACTACGTTTGCAACTAGAGCGTGTGATGCAAGGTATGAAGGGCGAAGTGTATTACCCACGCACTGAGTTTTGTACCGACAATGGCGCAATGATTGCTTATGCTGGTATGCAGCGTTTAAAAGCGGGGCAGTTTGCTACGCTTGATATGAAAACTAAACCGCGCTGGCCAATCGATAGCTTAGAAGCAATATAGTTAACCAGAACCTAGGTTAGTTATTACTTCTTATCATTTGTAGGGGCTTGTTTAGTCCCTACTTTTGGTTCTTCACCTTTAAATAAACGCACAATATTAGTGCGATGCCTAATAATGATCAGTAGCGTAATAAAGGTCACGGGTAAGGTATATAATGGCTTTATCCACCATGTATATAAAGGCGCTAGCGTCACAGCTACTAACGCTGCAAGGGATGAGTAGCGGGTAATCGCGACAATAATCAGCCAAGTACCAATCAATAACCCACCTAAAGAGAGCCCTATCGGCAGTAACGAGCCAAATGCTGTTGCGACCGCTTTACCCCCTTTAAAACTAAAAAATAATGGGTACATGTGCCCTAAACATGCTGCAACCGCAATTAAACCAAGCTCTAGCGGCTCAAGTTTTAAAAAGTAAGCGCCCCAAACAGGGATAGTGCCCTTTAAAATATCAAATATTAAAACTAAGCATGCGGGGAGAGCGCCGCCTAAACGGTAGACATTGGTTGCTCCTGGGTTATTGGAGCCATTTGTGCGTGGATCGGGAAGTTTGAATAGCCGCGACACTAAAATGGCCGATGAAATCGAGCCGAGCAAATAGGCTAATACAAACATTAAAATGACTAACACGCGCTTCCTTATTTTTTAATCATTACTTTTAAGCTATTATTGGCGTCAAAATTTACGGGCTTCTTAAATTACTCGCAATTTTGTAACTATTCTATTGTAGAAGTAATTTTAGTATATTTAAACACTGATTAAAGTATATACAGTATTAATTTGATTGATACAATATGTAATTAACTCAGTGACTTGTTACAGTCATTTGGAGTATCAATGGACAAGGTATTTATATCACAATTGCATGTCGAAACGATTATCGGGGTGTATGATTTTGAAAAGAAAAGTAAACAAAGCCTGTACTTTGATATTGAGATGCTAAGCGACATTAAGCCCGCAGCACAAAACGACGATATTAACTTAGCATTAGATTACGCTAAGGTGAGTGAGCGAGTTATCGAGCACAGCACTGCTAAACCAGTCGAGCTTTTAGAAACGCTGGTGGAGCAATTAGCGCAAATTATCTTAACCGAATTTAATACTCCTCAAGTAACAATAAAAGTTAGCAAGCCTGCTGCAGTTCCACAAGCGCAAACAGTGGGTGTAGAGATTACGCGCATTAAGGCTACGGCTTAAATGGCGCAGATATTTATTAGCCTAGGGTCAAACATTAATAAAGCTGAGCATATTCGGCGTGCTCTAGTGGCGTTAAATCAGCACTTTGAAAACACACATCACTCATCAGTATTTGAAAGTGAAGCTGTGGGTTTTGCCGGTAATAACTTTTATAACTCAGTGCTTGCCGCCACCACTAACATGGCGCTGGTTGATGTGTGCGCGTTATTAAAACAAATTGAACGCGACAATGGCCGCCAAGCAAATGATAAAAAATTTAGCCCACGTACTTTGGATCTCGACTTACTCTTTTATGATGATGTGATTTGCGAGAGCCCAGCACAATTACCGCGTGACGAAATTACTAAAAACGCCTTTGTTTTACAGCCTTTAGCTGAGGTGGCCCCTGATTTTTATCATCCGGTAGCAAAACAAACGATTGCCCAAATATGGAATGCATATAACAACCCTCAACAAAAACTATGGAAGGTGGAGTTTTCTAACCCATGAGTATTATAGAAATAATTGTTTTAGCCCTAATTCAGGGATTTACTGAGTTTTTACCTATATCGAGTTCGGCACACTTAATTTTACCATCACAAATTTTAGGCTGGGAGGATCAAGGGTTAGCGTTCGATGTTGCTGTTCACGTAGGCACTTTAATTGCGGTTGTTATTTATTTCCGTAAAGAAGTAGCCGATATACTCGGTGCTTGGTTTAAATCGTTTGGCGTGCAGGGCACAACAGATGATAGCAAACTAGGTTGGTGGATCATTTTAGGTACTGTGCCAGCAGCTATTTTAGGCTTGTTATTAAAAGATTTTGTTGAACTGTACTTACGCAGTGCATGGGTGATTGCGACCACAACAATCGTATTTGGTCTATTGCTTTGGTACGCAGATGCCAAAGGTAAGCAAATAAAAACAATCTATCAGCTAAACTGGAAAACGGCCCTCATTATTGGCTTTGCACAGGCCGTTGCAATGATCCCTGGCACTTCACGTTCAGGTATTACCATGACAGCGGGTTTAATGTTAGGTATGAACAAGCAAAGTGCAGCGCGCTTTTCGTTTTTATTAGCTATTCCAATCATTTCAATGATGGGTCTTTATTATACTGCAGAGCTTGCCCTTGGCGATCATATCGTAGATTGGACGGCATTATTGTTAGGTGTAGTGCTGTCGTTTTTATCAGCTTATGCTTGTATTTTTATGTTTTTAAAAGTGATTGAGCGAATGGGAATGCTACCATTTGTTATTTATCGTTTATTATTAGGTGTCGGTTTAATATTCTTTTTAATGCTATAAGCTATTAATCTTCAGGAAAGCCTCCCACTTTGGGAGGCTTTTTTATTTGCGCCAAGGGTTAATGGTAACTTAAGCTAAATTTTGGCATTATAGCGCCATTAAATTTTGCCCTAGAGCAAACTCCGCGCAGGATGAAAGGATAGTAAATGCATATACATATTTTGGGTATTTGTGGCACATTTATGGGTGGTATTGCCGCTATAGCAAAATCATTGGGTCACCACGTTACTGGGTCAGATCAAAACGTTTACCCACCAATGAGTACTCAGCTACAAGAACTGGGTATTGAACTAACACAGGGCTATGACGTATCTCAACTAGAGCCAGCTCCAGATATCGTTGTTATTGGTAATGCTATGAGCCGTGGTAACCCGTGTGTTGAATATGTACTCGATAAGAGCCTGCCTTATACTTCAGGACCTGAGTGGCTAAAACATAACTTACTACAAGATTCGTGGGTGCTGGCTGTGGCAGGAACTCATGGTAAAACAACCACCGCCAGTATGTTGGCGTGGATACTTGAATATGCGGGTTTAAAGCCTGGCTTTTTAATTGGCGGAATTGTACAAAATTTTGGTCTTTCTGCGCGAGTTGGGCAAACGCCATTTTTTGTTATAGAAGCCGATGAGTACGACACGGCCTTTTTTGATAAACGCAGTAAATTTGTTCATTATTTACCTCGAACACTTATTTTAAATAATCTCGAATTTGATCATGCTGATATTTTTGAAGATTTAAACGCAATTAAAAAACAATTTCACCATTTGATTCGTACACTACCGCAAAGCGGCAAAGTGCTGTGGCCAAAAAATGATGAAGCACTGAGCGATGTGATTACAAAAGGCTTGTGGAGCGAGAGCGAAACTCTAGGCGATGACTGGAATTATGAATTACTCAAAGCCGATGGTTCTCAATTTAATGTTTTACTAAATAAGCAGTTACAAGGCGTTGTTAGCTGGCAAGCGATTGGTGAGCATAACGTTAAAAATGCCATGATGGCTATTGCAGCAGCTCGTCATGTGGGAATTGCAATAGAGCACAGTATTGAAGCTTTGGGCGAGTTTATCAGCCCAAAAAGGCGGATGGAGCTTAAAGCAGATATTAATCATATTAAAGTGTATGACGATTTCGCCCATCACCCTACCGCGATTCAAACAACACTTGCGGGGCTGCGTGCTAAAGTGGGGGATGAAAAAATTATTGCGATTTTAGAGCCGCGCTCTAACACCATGAAAATGGGAGTGCATCAATTTACACTTCTCGATTCACTTCGCGATGCAGACGACGTGCTGTTATTTGAGCCAGAAAATTTAAACTGGTCACTTAAAGAGCAAGCTGACAAAGCGGGTATGCAATGCTTTGATTCTACAACCGCTATTATTGATACAGTACTTGAGAATATTGAGTCAAATCAACATGTTTTAATTATGAGTAATGGTGGTTTTAATGGTCTTCATCAGCAACTTGTTGATGGTTTGGCCGATAAATACAGCGGAGAATAATGTGCAATTTAAAGATACAATTACCTTAGCATTTAGTGGCGCATCAGGCGCACCATATGGATTAAGGCTGTTGGAAGTGTTACTTGAACAACAATTTCAAGTGTATGTGCTTATCTCAAGTGCCGCGCGCGTAGTTTTTGATACCGAGTCTAATATAAAGTTATCAGGGAATGAAGATAAAGCTACCGAGCAGTTAAGTGCATTATTTAACGCCAAGAGCGAACAATTAAAGGTATTTGGCAAAGATAACTGGTTCAGCCCGGTGGCTTCGGGCTCAGCAGCACCGAAAAAAATGATAGTATGTCCATGTAGTGCCGGGTCTGTGTCTGCGATTGCAGTCGGCGCATCAGATAACTTATTAGAGCGCGCTGCCGATGTGGTGATAAAAGAGCGAGGTCAACTTATTTTAGTCCCTCGAGAAACTCCGTTTAGCGAAATTCACTTAGAAAATATGCTTAAATTGTCGCGTTTAGGGGTCACTATCATGCCCGCTGCACCTGGTTTTTATCATCAACCACAAAGCATAGAAGACTTAGTTGATTTTATGGTGGCGCGAATTTTAGATCATTTAAATATTGAACATAATCTCACAAAGCGCTGGGGTTATGGTGAGGGTAAGAAATGAATAAGCAAAATATTGCTTTAAATATTGAAGGCCTTACCAAGGTTTACAAAAATGGGGTTGAGGCAGTAAAAGGCGTTGATTTACAAGTGCATGAAGGTGACTTTTTTGCACTACTTGGTCCAAATGGGGCGGGTAAATCAACCACTATTGGGGTGATATCTTCTTTAGTTAATAAGACCAAAGGTAAAGTTGAAGTATTTGGTCATGATATTGATACCGACCTAGAAGCAGCGAAAGCTAACTTAGGTTTAGTGCCGCAAGAGTTTAACTTTAGCCAGTTTGAAACCCTAAGCCAAATACTCGTCAATCAAGCAGGTTATTATGGTGTTCCTCGCGCGCAAGCGCACAAACGTGCTGACAAGTACTTAGCACAGCTAGGGTTACTTGAGAAAAAAGATAAGCAAGCGCGTACCCTTTCTGGTGGTATGAAGCGTCGTTTGATGATTGCACGCGCCTTAATGCATGAACCAAAGTTACTTATTTTAGATGAACCAACAGCGGGCGTTGATATAGAGCTGCGCCGCTCAATGTGGGACTTTTTAAGGCAAATTAACGAGCAAGGTGTGACCATTATTTTAACCACTCACTACCTTGAAGAAGCCGAATTACTGTGTAAAAACATCGCTATAATTGATACCGGTCGCATAGTTGAAAACACCACCATAAAAGCCTTGTTAGCTAAATTAGACAAAGAAACCTTTGTATTGGATTTAAAACAGCCTACCAAACCGGTGACGCTTGAAGGGTATAATTTCACTATGACTGATGAGCACACCATTGAAGTTGAAGTAGCTAAATCACAAGGGCTCAATGCTGTATTTAGCGCGTTAACCGAACAAGGAAATACTGTGCTAAGCATGCGTAATAAAGCAAATCGATTAGAAGAATTATTTGTAGGTTTATTAGAGCAAGGGCGGGGCGAATAAATGTTTAAATATGGCGTAGCCTTAAAAAGTATTTGGATTAAAGAGTGTATTCGTTTTTTGCGTATTTGGGTGCAAACCTTAGTACCGCCAGCGATTACTATGAGCTTATATTTTGTTATTTTTGGAAATTTAATAGGCTCGCGTATTGGCGATATGGGCGGCTTTAGTTACATGGAGTTTATTGTTCCTGGCCTTATTATGATGTCAGTTATAACAAACTCTTACTCGAATGTGGCTTCGAGCTTTTACTCAACTAAGTTTCAAAAAAGTATTGAAGAGTTATTGGTTGCACCTGTGCCTAATTACATCATTGTGTTGGGTTATATGGGCGGAGGCATGACCCGTGGCATTATGGTTGGCTTTATTGTAACGTGCGTTTCTTTATTTTTTGTAGATATACAAATACATAATATTTTTGTGATTATAGCCACTGTTATTCTTACCTCGGCGGTGTTTGCCTTGGGCGGATTAATCAACGCTATTTATGCAAACAGCTTTGATGACATAAGCATTATTCCGACCTTTATTTTAACGCCTCTAACTTATTTAGGCGGGGTGTTTTACTCAATCACTTTACTGCCTGATTTTTGGCAAATGGTGTCGCAAATAAATCCTATTATTTATATGGTTAACGCATTCAGATACGGATTCTTAGGTGTTTCTGATGTTGATTTAACAGTTGCGATTGCGGTGTTGTTGGTGTTTATCAGCGTATTATTTACTTTAGCACTGACGCTAATTAAAAAAGGTGTGGGGCTAAGACACTAATGAGCGATGCAAATTCACGTAGTATTGTATCTAATCAAGCGGGACTTCATGAAAAGCTTGATGAAATAGTTAATAAACACTTACAAGCCGAGTTTAAAAAGCCAATTGCAGCGCATACTCAAACCGCATTTGATGAAGTTAATGCTAAGGTGCAAGCCTTTGATGGACCGCTTATTCTAGACTCCTGTTGTGGCGTTGGCGAAAGCACTGCTAATTTAGCGAAACGTCATCCTGATGCGTTAGTTGTGGGCATTGATAAGTCATCTCACCGACTTGATAAGCATGATGTTGAGTATAAACAAACTGAGAGTGGTCAATACATTTTGGTGCAAGCTGACTTAAATGATTTTTGGCGTTTAGCTGTCGCTGCTAATTGGCGGCCTACTCATCACTATTTGCTATATCCAAACCCTTGGCCTAAGTCTAAGCACATTCAACGGCGCTGGCATGGGGCGGCTATCTTCCCCTTTATTGTTAAATTAGGTGGTTTGCTTGAAGTGCGCAGTAACTGGGATATCTATGTTAAAGAGTTTGCTAGGGCGCTCGAGTTAGCAGGGTATCCTTGTCAAACTGCGTTGTTTGAATCAGACGAAGCAATTACTCCTTTTGAGCGTAAGTACTGGGCCAGTGGTCAGCAAAGCCACCGACTAGCCATTAATATTAATAACTAATCCATTGCTTTTTTAAACTCAGTAACATGTGGCGTTGGTTTGCCAAGGAAACTACCTTGCATCAGCGTCACATTTAGTTGGCTGAGTAACTCTGCAACCGTATTACTTTCTACCGCTTCAACAACCAATTCAAGTTCAAGCTGCTGGGCTATATCAGTGATGTAGGATATAAATAGCGACGTATTTGCATCATTTAATAGCTGCTTTGTGATTGCTCCATCGAGTTTTATACCATCAACCTCCACTTTTAAAGTATTAAGAGTATTGATAAACTCATTACCCCAGCAGTGCATCACCACCTTTGCCCCCTTACTTTTTACCATTGCGATAAATGACTTTATTTCATAGTAATGTGAAATAACCTGCGACTCTAAAATTGAAATAGTAATGTTTTCAGGATTAGGGTAGCGATGAAGCTCATACGCAATATGATCATAAATAGTGGGATCTGCAATGTTTTCAGCGCACAGCGTTAACTCCCAACAAATTGCTGATTTACGAAAACGTGAAACACATTGAGTAAACAGGGCATGGGTTAACATGCCATTCATACGCAGTCTATTTAGTGCATTTGCAAAGGTATCAGGGGTTAAAATCTCCCCTTGTGAAGTGACTATTCTCGGTGAGCAATCATACCTAATAACTTCATCGGTATGAGTATTTATAATCGGCTGAAAGTAAGGAACAACACGATGAGCATCAAATGCTTCACGAATTTCTTTTGCTATTTCAACATTATATAAATATAGAGATTTAGCGTCGTTAATTGCCTCACAGTAGTTAACTATACTCTGATCGCCCTGCTTAGATTGCAGTAACGCAATATGAGCATTCTTAAGCAGTAATGACTTATTGCCTCTAGCTACACCAGCGTTAAGTGTAATATAAATAAAAGGCTGATTTAAAAACGGTATATTTTTATTATGCGATTGTATGATGCTATATAGCTCATCAAAGGGAGTTTCTTTATCAGTCAAAATAGCGAGTTTATTAGTTGCAATACGATAAATACGTGCGTGCAAACGGGCTTGCTGCTTAAAGTGAGTGAGCAGCTTTTTCATCACTTCATCGGCTGTTTTTGTGCCAAAAAAACGGCTGATATTATCAATTTCGTTCACTAAAATAATCGCAATTTGTAAATGATGTTCATTGCTTTTTTTTAGCCGTTTTTCTAAGGCAATATGATTTTCGAATCCGCTTGCATGGTCGCTCATTAATGAACGACGTACTCCATAGTAATAAAGAGTATAAACTATTAATAAAATAATAATTACGCAGCAAAAATGAAACATAGATTGATATAAGTCTGTTTTTAACGCATTGCTAATTTTATCAACGCTAATATCTGCAGCTGTAATATAGGTTCTGCCATTTTTTGCCAGATGAGGAATATATACTGTTTTGGAATGGCCGCGATGCGCTGTTGAGGTTTCAAAAATAGGGGCCGTTGATAAAAATGCAGCCATAGTTATTGGCGTGGCTTCGGGATAAAGATCTAAAAACTGAGTAACTTTACCGTTATTTTGATCATCTTGAGTGTAGCTAGAGGCAGTAAAATAAACATTCTCATCAATCAGTACCATTGAATATAAATAATCTATATTTAAATCATTGGCCAATGCCGAAAGCTGGTCGGCTTTATTTTGATAGCTTGAAAAGCTAATTTCTTGCGCTACTTTATCGTGATAATCACTACCTAAAATGTACTTTACGCTGGTGGCTGCATTTAATAAACGATTATCAATGCTGCGTATAACATCATTATTGATGGCAGTGTAGGTGTAGTAACTGTAAATTATTAAGCTGACTAAAAAAAAGACGGTACCGAGCGCCAACCGAGTTAATTTTAGATTTCCTTTTAGCATGTAACATCCTTATTTTTTGTTAGATTTATTATACTTAAAAATTATAAATGCCCAATATTTTAATTACCCTTTGTACTAAATATAAAAAATAGTGAAATGTTATCTATTTTGTATTGTCTTTTATGGCTTAAAACGAGACATTTTTGTCATATTGCAGTAAAGTTAGCGCAATTTTTTAGAAATGCCGTTGCTTAAAAACACCTTAAATTAGCGTGTTTTACAAACTAACAGGTGTTTTAGTCACACACTAGGTATGAAGATGGATCAAAAGCGTTGTGCCGTCGCCTCTAAAGAAAGCCTCAAACGGATATTTACCGTTCCAGAGGCCCCTGACTCAACTTTGAGCAAAATAGAGCTTGAAATTTCGAGTAATTTAGCAGGTTTCTTAAACGAAAATATCGCGGCAATTGAAAAACCATTACATGAAATAGAAAAAGATTTTCAATCTGCGGCTATCCCTGAAGAGCCAACGTTTGTGTCTTGCTATGCCCAAGATATTATGGAACAGCTGGTTGCTCATTCTGTACATACCGCAGCGCCAAGCTTTATTGGTCACATGACATCTGCTCTGCCACATTTTTTACTGCCGTTATCGAAATTAATGGTCGGGCTAAATCAAAACCTTGTAAAAATAGAAACCTCAAAAGCGTTTACCCCATTAGAGCGTCAAGTTTTAGGAATGATGCATCATTTAGCTTATGGACAAAATGATGGCTTTTATTCTAAATGGATGCACAGTGCAAAAACCTCTTTAGGAGCATTTTGCTCTGGTGGCACAGTAGCTAACATTACAGCACTTTGGATTGCCCGCAACCGCTTATTAAAAGCAGATGGCAACTTTAAAGGCATTGCTGCGCAGGGTTTAGTGGCGGGAATGCTTCATTATGGTTACAAAGGGCTGGCAGTTTTAATCTCTGAACGAGGTCACTACTCGTTAGGCAAATCGGTTGATTTATTAGGTATTGGCCGTGAGAATTTAATTGGTATTAAAACATCGGCTGATAATAAAGTTGATGTAGATGCTATGCGAGAA
The DNA here is from genome assembly GCF_005887465.1 of Pseudoalteromonas sp. S1610. GTDB lineage: Bacteria > Pseudomonadota > Gammaproteobacteria > Enterobacterales > Alteromonadaceae > Pseudoalteromonas > Pseudoalteromonas undina. The sequence goes on from NZ_PNDI01000001.1 coordinate 33,577, forward strand.
AAAGCGCTAGAGCTTGAAGCGCAAGGTATTAAAGTGATGGCAATTATTGGTGTAGCCGGAACGACTGAAACTGGTAATATCGATCCACTTGAAGACATGGCTAATTTAGCACAAGAGATTAATTGCCACTTTCATGTTGATGCGGCGTGGGGCGGAGCTACTTTACTCTCTAATACCCATAGGCACCTTTTAAAAGGTATTGAGCATGCAGATTCAATCACTATTGATGCGCATAAACAAATGTATGTACCGATGGGAGCAGGTTTGGTGCTGTTTAAAGACCCTGCTGCAACTGATGCCATAGAGCATCATGCTGAATATATTTTACGTAAAGGCTCTAAAGATTTAGGCAGCCATACCCTTGAGGGGAGCCGCCCTGGTATGGCGATGTTAGTGCATGCTTGCTTACGTGTTATTGGTCGTAAAGGCTACGAAATGCTTATCGATCGCAGTATTAAAAAAGCCCGTTACTTTGCTGATTTGATAAAAGCAGATGAAGACTTTGAATTAATATCAGAACCTGAGCTATGTTTGCTAACTTATCGTTATGTCCCTAAGCAAATTAAAAATGCGATAGCACAGGCCGATGCACAGACCCGTTTAGATATTTTTGCCGCGCTTAATCGCTTTACTGCTAGCATGCAAAAACGACAACGTGAATCGGGTCGCTCGTTTGTATCGCGTACACGTTTAACGCCAGTTCAATATGATAACCAACCAACCGTAGTATTTAGAGTAGTGCTTGCGAATCCGCTTACATCAGGTGCAATATTAAAAGAGATATTAGAAGAGCAGAAAGAACTAGCTCAAACCGACCCTGTATTTAAAAAGTATTTACGAAAATATATGTAACTAACCTGAACTCTGGTTAAGAGATTTACTAACATATTGAATCAAAGATGATATTTATGTTTATTTTCTCTAGCCAGAGATTTTCAGTGAGAACAAGGCGAACTTACGCGTCAATAGCTAGCCTATTGCAAGTAAATTCAACGCAGTTAGCGCTAAAAATAGCTGCTTGAGATAGATTTATTATTCAGAGTTCAGGTTAAATATAAATGCTATAAAAAAGACGCTTAATAGCGTCTTTTTTATTACTGATTAAAAGCAACTCGCCTTTATGAGGTTGCTGATAATTTGTTGCGAAGGCTTTATTTTTTCCATCGCTAAATATTCATCGGGCTGATGCGCTTGGTTAATTGAACCCGGTCCCATGACGATGGTTTCACAACCCAGTTGTTGTATAAATGGTGCCTCAGTACAGTAATTAACAGCCACCGCTTTTTGCCCTGCTATATTTTCGGCTAGTTTAACTAACGCGCTGTCTGTGCTTCCCGTAAATGCTGGAATTGGCTCATGTAAATCAATCACACTGACCGAATTAGGGTATTGCTGATTTATATCGTAGGTTGCATCAAGCAGCAATGCTTGCAGCTCTTGTACACTTAAGCCAGGAAGAGGGCGCATATCAATGTGCATTTCACAGCAACCGCAAATCCGATTTGCATTATCGCCCCCATGAATATTACCTAAATTGAGCGTTGGGTGAGGAATTTCAAAGTAATTTATTGAATATTTATTCTTAAGTTGTTCTTTTAAGATTAGCAATTTTGTAATCACTTTATGCATCACTTCGATGGCGTTAAGACCCCGTTCGGGATCTGAGCTATGTCCTGAACGGCCGACAACTCTTATTGCTGTACTCATATGACCTTTATGAGTAAATACTGGCGTCATATCAGTAGGCTCACCAATAATACAGCGACTTGGCTTTAAATTCGGGTGCTTACAGATTTGTTGTGCGCCAGCCATAGTGGTTTCTTCGTCTGCGGTGGCTAATATTAAAATTGGTTGTGTTTGTTGCTTTTCATCAAGCTCACTAATAGCCTGCAGTACAAAAGCAAAAAAACCTTTCATATCAATGCTACCTAAGCCAAATAGTTTGTTATCTCGCTCAGTTAATTTAAATGGGTTGTGATTCCAACGACTATCATCAAATGGCACTGTATCAGTGTGACCTGCCAGCATTAAACCGCCGTCGCCTTGACCGCGTTTTGCTAATAAGTTGTAGCGACCTTTGTTGCCTTCTAACTCTATTATTTCACAGTTAAAACCTAAGCTTTCACACCATTGCGCTAGCAATTCAATGACACTTTTATTACTCATGCATAAATGATCTTCAATGGCACTGATAGAGGGGGCAGCAATCAATTGCTGGTACATCGAAATAAATGACGGCAGAGACATAAAAAATTCCAAAATAAGTATTCATTTTAATTGCATAACAATATAAAAGTATTTAATATGAATATCAATTCACTTTTTGAGCATAAATATATTAAAGTTACGCCATGAAAATAATACGACGATAGTTATCACTCATAAATTTAATCTGTTTGGCTGGGTTATACCCTAGTGTAAACAAACAACATGGAATGTGGTCACTAATTTTAGATAAAGAGTAAATAATGAACGTAGTAATTATAGGTGCCAGCGGTTACAGCGGCGCAGAACTGGCTAGCTTAGTAGCAAAACATCCAACTCTTTCGCTAACTGGTTGTTATGTATCAGCGCAAAGCTTAGATAAACATAAATTGCTTAGTGAATTGTATCCTGAGCATTTAGGATTACTTGATTTACCTCTGCAGCCACTAAATGAACATGCACTTGCTGATATCACTCATTCAGCAGATTACGTTTGTCTGTGCACCGATCATAAAGTAAGTGTGGATTTAGCGCCTCAGTTTTTAGCGATGGGCAAAAAGGTATTTGACCTTTCCGGTGGCTATCGTCTTGCAAGTAATGATGATTACGTTACTTATTATGGTTTTGAACACCAACATCCAGAACTACTTAATCAAGCGGCTTATGGTCTTGCTGAATGGAATAGTAAAGCCATTACTGATGCTCAGTTAATTGCTGTTGCTGGCTGCTATCCAACGGCTGCATTAAATGCATTAAAGCCTCTTCAACAAGCGTGCTTGTTGAGTGATGAAAAAATTATTATTAATGCGGTTTCTGGCGTAACTGGCGCAGGGCGAAAAGCCAGCATCGGTACGCATTTTTGTGAGGTATCACTTGCACCCTATGGTTTGTTTAATCACCGTCACGGGCCTGAAATACAACAGCACCTAGGTCATGAGGTGTTATTTACTCCTCATTTAGGTAATTTCCCGCGCGGTATTTTAGAAACTATTTATGTGCAATTAAAGCCGGGTGTGACCAGTGAGCAAGTAGCTAAAGCTTATCAAGTATTGGCTGATGAGCCATTAATTCGTTTGCTTGGCAGCAAAATCCCTTCGATTAAAGGGGTGGCCAAACAACCTTATGTAGATATTGCGTGGCAGCAGCAAGGCTCACAGTTAATAGTAATGGCAGCAATTGACAACTTATTAAAAGGGGCAGCTGGTCAGGCTTTGCAATGTATTAATTTATCAATGGGGCTTCCCCACACTACAGGTCTAATAGGAGCGTTTAGATGAGCAGTAAAACGTGGGTTATTAAACTCGGTGGTGCAGTACTCAATACTGAAAATGCCGCTAAAGCATTATTTGAAATACTCAACGAGCAAGATGATGCTCAGTTTGTGATTGTGCATGGTGGTGGCTCATTAGTTGATAGCTGGTTAAAAGAGGCTGGTTTTGCCAGTGCTAAACACCAAGGTTTACGTATTAGCCCTAAAGAACAGATGCCTTATATTGTTGGAGCCCTTGCGGGTGCGGCAAACAAACAACTCATGGCGCAAGCAATTAGTGTTGGTCATAAGCCGGTGGGGTTAAGTTTATATGAAGCAGGGATCACCGCCTCGCAAAAATTAAAAGCATTGGGTCAAGTAGGTCAATGTCACAACAATGCTGATTCTATTATTAATGATTTACTCAGTGCTGGCCGGTTACCAATCATCAGTTCTATCGGCTTTGATGAGCAGGGCTTGTTATACAACGTTAATGCCGATGAAGCAGCCGCCGCAATGGCAAATAATTTAAATGCAGAACTTATTTTTATGACGGACGTAGAGGCGGTACTTGATGCCAATAAGCAGCCTTTACATCAACTTGACACAAAACACATTGATACTTTAATTGCAGAGGGAGTAATTTTGGGCGGGATGGAGGTCAAAGTTAAGACCAGTCTTCACGCTGCCCAACATTTACGACGCGGTGTGTACATTTCCAGCTGGCAAAAGCCAGAAAACTTAACTGCTTTGCTGCAAGGCGAGCATGTCGGAACTAAAGTAACACCATAGGTTGAACATGTTTAAAGATTTTTTAACGGGTCTAGAATTAGACCAACAAGGCGCACTAAATTTATTAAAGTTAGCGCAAGATATTAAAGAAACCCCGAGTAAATATAGCCAAGTACTAGCTGGTAAGTCAGTGGTTACTTTGTTTGAAAAGCAAAGTTTACGTACTCGCCTTTCATTTGATATTGGTATAAACCGTTTAGGGGGCCATGCGGTTTACCTTGACCAACAAAATGGTGCAATGGGCGCCCGTGAATCAATAAAAGATTTTGCCTTAAATATTTCGACTTGGGCAGACGGGATTGTTGCGCGGGTTAATCAGCACAGTACGTTAACGACACTCGGTGAGTATTCATCCGTTCCTGTGATTAACAGTTTGTGTGATTTATATCACCCATGCCAAGCATTAGCTGATTTTTTAACGCTACAAGAAGTACATGGTGATGTTAGCCAGTTAAAGCTTGCCTATCTAGGTGAGGGCAATAATGTAACGCACTCATTAATGCTATTAGCCGCTACTTTAGGAACAGACTTTGTCGCTGTAACACCAAAAGGCAGCTCACCTGATTCGCAAGTGCTTAAAAAAGCAGAGCAAATAGCATCGATGAATGGCGCTTCTGTCATGGTAAGTGACAGGGTTGAGGCTGCAGTTGGCGCTAATGTTGTTTACGCCGATACCTGGGTATCAATGGGGGATACAACTCCTCTTGAGCAAGTAAAAGAAAAATACATGCCTTATCAATTAAACCAGGCATTGTTAGAAAAAACCGGTGCAACTACGGTACTACATTGCCAACCGGCACACCGTGAGTTTGAAATTACTTCTGAGGTAATGGATGGCCCTGCATCAAAAATTATACAGCAAGCAGAAAACCGCATGCATGCGCAAAATGCGCTATTAGTTACATTGTTAAATCCAAATTTTGTTAAGGAACACCTATGAGTTCAATTAAAAAAGTCGTTTTAGCCTATTCAGGTGGTCTTGATACATCGGCTATCGTGCCATGGTTAAAAGAGAACTACGGCTGTGAAGTTATTGCCTTTGTTGCCGATGTTGGCCAAGGCGCTGAAGAACTTGAAGGCGTAGAAGCTAAAGCTATAGCGTCTGGTGCATCTGAGTGTTACGTGGTTGATTTAAAAGATGAGATGGTAAGCGATTATATTTACCCAACGCTTAAAACGGGTTCTATATATGAAGGGACTTATTTACTTGGTACCTCTATGGCGCGTCCAATCATTGCTAAAGCGCAAGTTGAAATTGCACGTAAAGTAGGTGCCGATGCACTTTCTCATGGCTGTACGGGTAAAGGTAACGACCAAGTACGTTTTGAGTCATGTTTTGCCGCACTCGCACCTGATTTAAAAGTGATTGCGCCATGGCGTGAGTGGGATTTATCAAGCCGTGAATCATTGCTTGATTACCTAGCTGAACGTGACATTCCATGTTCTGCGTCAGCAACTAAAATTTACAGTCGTGATGCTAACGCATGGCATATTTCTCACGAAGGCGGTGAACTTGAAGACCCTTGGTGTGAACCAAGTGAGCAAGTATGGACCTGGACTAATTCACCAGAGCAAGCACCTGATAAAGCTGAACACGTCACTTTATCGGTTGTTGAAGGTGAAGTAGTTGCTGTAAATGGCGAAGAGCTTAAACCTTATGATTGTTTAGTTAAATTAAACGATATTGCATCACCTCATGGTGTGGGCCGTGTCGATATTGTAGAAAACCGTTTAGTTGGCATGAAATCGCGTGGTTGTTATGAAACGCCAGGCGGTACTGTGATCATGGCAGCGCTGCAAGCTATTGATGAGTTAGTACTTGATAAAGCGAGCCGTAAATGGAAAGAAGTACTCGGTGGTGAATTTTCACACTTAGTCTACGACGGTCGTTGGTTTACGCCGCTAAAAGATTCTATCTTAGCCGGTGCAGAAGCGCTGTCTACACTAGCAACGGGTGAAGTGGTACTTAAGCTTTATAAAGGTCAAGTGACAGCGGTTCAGAAAAGATCACCTAATAGCTTATACAGCGAAGATTTTGCTACCTTTGGTGAAGACGATGTTTATGACCAATCGCACGCAGAAGGCTTTATTCGTTTATTCTCGCTATCAAGCAGAATTTCAGCATTAGCTAAAAAGTAATTTTTTATGCCCCTTGGAATTAAGGGGCTATTATCGGGTTTGGAGAAATTTCATGGCATTATGGGGCGGACGTTTTTCTACGGGTCCAGATGAAGCGTTTAAACAGTTTAACGATTCACTTCCCTTCGATTATCAATTAGCAGAGCAAGATATAATTGGCTCTGTTGCATGGGCTGGTGCACTTGAACAAGTAAGCGTGTTATCTAGTGATGAGCACAAAAAGCTGGTATCGGCACTTTATGAGTTACTTGAAGAGGTAAAAGCAGACCCAATGGCTGTAGCTACCTCAGGTGCAGAGGATATTCACTCGCATGTTGAAGCTGCACTAATTGAAAAAGTAGGTGATTTAGCTAAAAAGTTACACACAGGCCGAAGCCGTAACGACCAAGTTGCTACCGACTTTAGACTCTGGTGCCGCGATACCGCCGATCATATTTTAAAAGCAATTGCGCAACTTAAAGCTGAGTTTATTGGCTTAGCTGAACGTGAGCTTGGCACAATATTACCAGGTTATACCCACTTACAACGTGCACAACCGGTGTTATTTAGCCATTGGTGTATGGCTTATGTAGAAATGCTTGAGCGTGATGAAAGTCGATTACAAGATGCCCAAGCACGAATGAATTATTGCCCACTCGGCAGTGGCGCTCTTGCAGGCACTGCATACCCGATTGACCGCCATGCACTTGCACAAGGGCTAGGATTTACTGGCGCGACTAAGAATAGTTTAGATGGCGTATCTGATCGGGATTTTGTGGTTGAGCTATTAAGCTGCGCGTCTATTTCTATGATCCACTTATCGCGGATGTCTGAAGACCTAATTTTTTATAACTCAGGCGAAGCTGGCTTTATTGAACTGGCCGATAATGTGACCTCGGGTTCATCTTTAATGCCACAGAAAAAAAACCCAGATGCATTAGAGCTAATTCGTGGTAAAACTGGCCGGGTGTTTGGTGCGTTTAGCGCAATGATGATGACTCTAAAAGCACTACCGCTTGCCTACAATAAAGACATGCAAGAAGACAAAGAAGGCATTTTTGATGCCATGCCAACATGGCTTGCGTGTATTCATATGGCACAAGCGTGTATTAAAGGTATAAAAGTTAAAGCAGATAAAACCCTTGCAGCGGCAAAAGGTGGCCACGCGAATGCAACCGAGCTTGCTGATTATTTAGTGGCTAAAGGTGTACCGTTCAGAGAAGGGCATCATATTGTAGGGGTATTGGTGCAACTAGCCATTAGTGAAGATAAAACGTTAGAGGAGCTTTCACTAGAGCAGTATAAATCAGTAAACCCCGTGTTTGAAGATGACGTGTATCCGGTACTTGAAATTGACGCCTGTATCAAAGCACGCCAAGCGCTTGGCGGTACATCATTAGAGCAAGTAAGCAAAGCGGTGAAAGACGCGAAAAAAAAACAGCAAATAACGGTTCGTGATGCCAATTTAGATGACGTAGAAGCAATTGCTAAACTCGTACAGCACTGGGCAACAGTCGGCGAAAATTTACCGCGAGCTAAAAGTGATATGGTGCACTCAATTAATGAGTTTGCCGTAACCGAGATAGACGGTCAGGTATCGGGTTGTGCTTCACTTTATATTTACGACACAGGATTAGCTGAAATACGTTCATTAGGCATTGATCCTAAAAGCGCAGTAACGGGGCAGGGACGAGAACTGGTTGAACACTTATTAGTGAAAGCCAAAAAGTTGGCACTTAATCGTGTCATTGTTCTGACTCGTGTACCTGACTTTTTCGAAAATCAGCGGTTTAGTTTCTGTAATAAAGAGAGCCTACCTGAAAAAGTAATGAAAGATTGCGAGCTATGTTTACGCAAAGAAAACTGTGATGAAGTCGCAATGGAATATATGTTAAAGCCAAGTAATAGCATGGAGATCCCCTGTAAAAACGTGGCTTAAGCAATCCCTAGGATAAAAAACGCACGGTGACCCCGATGCGTTTTTTTTTGAGTAAAATAAAATAATTTTTTAATTAATATACTATTAATTTAAAGTTGGCATATCGTTTGCTTTTATTGTTTTGTAGCGTGTTGTTGAGTCAATTAAACAACGTAGGCAATGCGTTACTGCAGTTATTTAGTAACTGCTTCAGGTGGTGTGATTTAAATTTGCGCCAATAATAAATTTAATACTCAAAAGGATTAATCACATGCAAATTTCAGCGAACAGCCAAGTACAAATGCAAGCATACAATAAAACGCAACAATTAAAGCCTGCAATGGAACAAACTGCTAGCCCTAAAACCCTACAATCTGATACAGTAAGTATCTCTCAAGAAGCGATGGCTGCGGCTAGCGGTACAGATCTTCAACGTGGTGGTGGCATGATTCCTCCAGTAAGACCTAAATAAATAAGGTAGTAGATGTTATTAACTGAGTTTTTTGGTTTTTTTTCGTTATCAGCATTCATTATGTGGGGATTTCTGATGGCGTTCTTTTTCAACATTTTTGTTTATACTTTAGATGTCAAAAGAAAAACAACTTTACTACTCAGCTCATTTATAATGATGGTGTCTTATACGATATCTGATTACTTTTTTACTTGGTTATCAATAAAGGTGAAGATTTATTTAGATTGGGCTATATATGACATCATGACAATTACAGCTTTGCTGGGTGTTTGTTTTATCATAAAGAAAACAACCCCATCTTTCTTATATTTAATTATAGGTTTAACGATTAATTCAATATTCTTTTTATTGATGTATATAGACATGTATATTAATAACAATCAGGAGCATTGGATTCTTTGGGACCTATACATTTACACTGTCAATTCTATAGATCTTATAATGATCATAGCTTTAATAGTAGACCGTGACTTTCTTGGCTTACACACCCTTAAAAGTAAACTCATTTCATTATTCAAAACGACTGAACTTAACCAAATCCAATAAATGTATTATGTAGACTTATTTTTAGCAGACTATATCGATGCATTTATACAATGGGGCTTTTTAATGGCTTTGTTGTACACATTTGTATCGAGTATAAATAAGCCAAATAAGTCATTGGTCTATTTAGCCACAATTATGTTTTTTTCCTACCTTCTAAGTGACTTCCTTTACATTTTTAAAAACGTTTACTTGAACTGGATCTTTTTTGATTTTGCTACAATCCTAATCATTTTTTTAGCATTAAAGGTTTCAAGCTTTCAAAGCTCTGTAGCTAAAAACTATATTGTAAGCGGTTTAATTATAAATGCATGTTTAACTTATGCTATTTACATAGATCTTTATATAAACTGGAACTCAGAGCCTTGGTGGTTATGGAGTCTTTACTCCATGGGGGTTAACATTATTGATCTAATAATGATTATTGCTATTTTTATCAATAAAGACTTTTTAGGGCTAATGATACTTAAAGGTCGTTTATTTAGATCTGGCGCTGAGTTTAAAAGCCTATAATGACGGATCTATTATGGCTACTTGTTAAAGTTGGCGAGAATTTAGGTAATTTTATATTGTGGCTATTTTTAATCGCTTTTCTATTCAACCTTTCTTCGAGCATTAATAAACAAGATAAAAGCTTACTGCATATTTCATTAATAATGATGATCTCGTATTTTCTAAGTGCATTTTTAAGCCTCGAAACTTCTACTTATAAAGATTATTTCATATTTGATCTCACAACTATTTTGATACTTTTTTTGTGGCGAAAAATAACGTTGCAAAACACGCCTATTGCTTTTTATTACTTAATTCTGGGGTTAGGAGTTAATACCTGTTTATTTTTGGGGATGCATTATGATGTTCAAGTTAAAGGGAACATTGATTACTGGTGGTTTTGGGCTGCATATGGGTTTGGCGTTATTTTCTTTGATTTTATAATGGCCTTGGCACTATTTATCAATAAAGATTTTTTGGGCTTAGTGAAGTTTAAGAACGTTTTGCTTCAAGCAAGAGCGAAGGAGGCTACCTAGCGCAATATAATGATACGTACGCTAGGTGTTATCTTTAATGCTTGGTTTTACCTAGCCTCGACTGCAGGGCTTTCATTACTATGGTATCAACAAACTCGCTTACATCGCCGTTATGGCGTGCAACTTCTTTTACGAGCGTTGATGATATAAAGGTATTACGCTCAGCAGGTGTTAAAAATACACTTTCTAAATCAGGGTTCAAACGACGGTTCATATTCGCGAGCTGAAATTCATAATCAAAATCAGAAACCGCTCTTATACCTCTAATCAATACATTTGCGTTATGGTCACGAGCCAGATCTGCTAGTAGCCCTGAAAAGCCAATGACTTTTACATTATCTAAATGGCTTAAAATCTCATTTGCTAAATCAACGCGTTCTTCTAAAGTAAAACACGGTTTTTTACTTGGGTTATGAGCAATAGCCACAATAACGGTATCGAACATTTTAGCCGCACGCTGAATTAAATCAGTGTGGCCGTTGGTAAGAGGGTCAAATGTGCCTGGGTAGATTGCGGTCACTTTCATAATATTTACTGTGTTATTATTTTTAGCCGTAGTGTAGCAGTGTTTAGTGTGCAAAGCAGCCTTGTAAGTAAATTGTGAAGAACTTCATGCCTTGATTGTTTTAACGCTGACTATTTGTTTATACTAGTGGATTGTTTTAATGCAGCATCGTATTTTCGAAAATTGAGTAATGAGTATATGAATACCAAGGATAAAATAATTCAAACCAGTATTTCATTGTTTAATGAACATGGTGAAAGAGCAATATCAACTAATCATATTGCATCGAGTTTAGGCATGAGTCCGGGTAATCTTTACTACCACTTTAAAAATAAAGAAGACATTATTCGCCATATATTTGCACTTTATCGTGATCATTTAAGTACTCACTTTAAGCCAGTTGATAAAGGCGACGATGCTTTTGAGCATCTTGGCCCTTATTTAGATTCGCTATTTGAATTAATGTGGCGCTATCATTTTTTTTACGACAACCTTGGCGATATTCTTGCTCGCGATAGCCATTTAAAACAGGGTTACATTGATTTTCAGCAGGAATTACTTGAGCAGGTACGTAACATCATTTTGGCCTTGCGGGATAGTGAAATTATTGCCATTGATGAACAAGATGCCATTGAACTTGCTCATACGCTAAAATTAACGGTTAGCTTTTGGACACCCTATATGAAAGCAAGAAGACTAAGTGGTGTGCTGGTTGAGCAAGATATTTACCCTGGCATTGTAAAAGTACTGACTTTATTTAAGGCTTACAGTACAGAAAAAAGCGCAAATAAAATTAATCAGTTAAGAGACAAGTACGCACTTTTAGCAAATGCTGCCCCCCAGAATCCTTAAGCCCGTTGAGTTGGTTAGTTCCTAGGCGTTAAATTTTTTGCTATAATCCGCCGCGCCCAATGCCTGGGTGCGCGAATTCCCGCAGTCTAAGAGTTGAACTATGCTTAAATTTATCGTCAAACTTCACCCTGAAATAGCCATCAAAAGCCGTTCAGTCCGTAAACGCTTTACCAAAGTGTTAGAAAATAACATTAAAATTGTATTGCGTCGTGTTGACGAAAAAGCACAAGTACGTAATAACTGGGATAATATTTCAGTTGTTACAAAACTAGATGATGCTCAAACTCGCCTTGATTTCATTGATAGCTTGCAGCGCATTCCTGGCATCGTACAGTTTATTGAAGTGACCGAAACAGACTTTAAAACCCTTGATGACATCTATCAAAAAACCATTGCGTTAGTTGGTCACACTATTATTGGTAAAACCTTTTGTGTACGTGCTAAGCGCATAGGTCAACATGATTTTACTTCAACTGAATTAGAGCGCTACGTTGGTGGCGGGCTTAATCAACATGTTGAAGGAGCTCGAGTAAAGCTAAGCCGCCCTGAGGTAACAATTCGTTTAGAAATTAAAGACGAAAAAGCCTACATAGTGACGCAAACTCATTTAGGAATGGCGGGCTTTCCACTGCCAACACAAGACGATGTATTATCGCTTATGTCTGGTGGATTTGATTCTGGCGTGGCCAGTTATCAGATGATCCGTAAAGGCGCTCGTACACACTTTTTATTCTTTAACTTAGGTGGTGCTGCCCATGAAATTGGGGTTAAGCAAGCGAGCTACTATCTATGGAAACAATACAGCTCTACACATAAAGTTAAGTTTATTACTGTTGATTTTGAACCGGTTGTTGCTGAAATTTTAGAAAACGTTGAGAACAGCCAAATGGGTGTTGTGCTTAAACGTATGATGATGCGAGCGGGTAGTGCCGTTGCTGAAAAACTAAATATTCAAGCTTTGGTAACGGGTGAAAGTATAGGTCAGGTGTCTAGCCAAACCTTAGCTAACTTAAGTGTGATTGACCGTGTAACCGAAACGCTGATTTTACGTCCTCTTATTCAACATGATAAGCAAGAGATCATCAATATAGCGCGCCAAATAGGCACTGCAGAAATGGCTGAGACGATGCCTGAATACTGTGGTGTGATCTCTAAAAAGCCGACAGTTAAAGCCAAAATTGAAGTCATTAAAGCAGAAGAAGAGAAGTTTGATTTTGATGTATTAAATACCGTTATTGATAACGCCCGTGTTATGGATGTGCGCGATATCGATGTTGAAGCTAAGCAAGAGCTTAAAGAAGCTGAGTCAGTTACAGAGTTACCAGAGGGAGCGGTTGTTGTTGATATTCGCTCACCTGAGGAAGAAGATGCCGCTCCGCTTGAAATTGATGGTATTGAAGTTATTCATTTACCGTTTTTCCGTTTAGCAACTAAGTTTGGTGATTTACCTAAAGGTAAAGACTATTACTTATATTGCCAAAAAGGAGTAATGAGCCAGTTACAAGCGCTTATTCTTCACGAAGAAGGCTTTACCACTGTAAGAGTATATCGTCCTTGATGGCATAAGATATTAGATGCGCGGATTTATTCCGCGCTTTTTTTTGCCAAAATTTTAGCAAGTAAAGCATCGTTATACGGAGTCGCAATATTATGTTGCTTGCCTTGTTCACTAATATAACCACAAATTGCCATGATCTCAGTTTGCCTATTATGCAAAACGTCTTGATGCATAGATGAGTAATTCTCTGCCGTTAAACTCATTACCTTGTAGGCGCGCTCGAGGGCATCAATAAGCTTAATATTAAGTTTAAGCGCGGTCGCAATATGGCACGCCTCTGTTAATAAATTAATAATTGAGCTATTAAACTGTGGCGCACGCAACTGGCCATTTTTTATATTGTACAGAGCGGTTAATGGATTTATGGCAATATTAACTAGTAACTTTTCAAACCTAAGTTGCTCAATATTGTTGCTGACAATTAATTGCGGAATAGTGTGTAATTGCGCACTAAACTGTTGAAGATTTTGCATAGCTAGTTGATTACAGCCCCCTAATACACTTTGCCCGTTTCCGGTATGCTGCACAATATTAGGGTTTGATTTGAACCCAGCCATGCTGGTGGTTAAAAAGTACAACGACTGCTGCTGTGTTAACTGTGCATTTAATTGTTCAACATTACCCATGCCATTATGACTCAGTACAATATGGGTATTATTACCAAGATAAGGCTTTACTTGGGCGTAGGCTTGTTGCACTGCAAACGCTTTAACAGTGAATAAAACAATGTCAAATTCAGGAACTTGAGCTAATTGCTGTTGTGAGATGAAAGTGGCGTTAATTTTTTCAGACGCAGCGTTACTGTGGCTGTAAAAGCGAGTATTTACTGTGCCTTTTTTGGTAAGAACATAAACTGTGTGATATTTAGCTAAGAAATGACTAAATAACAAGCCTATAGCACCATCACCAACAACGAGTATGTTAGCCATAATGCTTCTTTTTACGCAGTGTTAATAGGGCTTTAGCTAAAAAGTAGCTCGCCGCACCAATAAAGTCGGCAACAAAATCGGCCAGTGATGCTTGTCTGTAAGGGAGGCTATCTTGCATAATTTCTATTGCGGCACCATAGCCGGCTAACAGCAATATTTGTGCATATAACGGCAGTTTAAAGGCTTTATCCATTATAATGGCAAGTAAAAAGAAAATACCAAAATGCGCCACTTTATCTACATGCGGAAATAAGTTTGCAGCCCCTTTTACCTCTTTAGCAAATAAGAAGGTAAATGCGACAATACTAATTAAAAAAATAGCTTGGTAAACACGCCTCGTCACAAAAAATCCTAAAATCGTATAAAAAAGAAGCCTCAGTATATCAAACTAAATTAGTATCGCACCTGAACAAGATGCAGAAAAATGTAAAGATTTATCATTTTAACGTTATAATTGCCGCATAAAATTAAGATTAGCTAGTTAGGAGAACATCATGCCTTCATTTGATATTGTATCTGAAGTAGAAATGAACGAAGCACAAAACGCGGTTGATAACGCCAATCGTGAATTAGAAACACGATTTGATTTTAGAGGGGTCGATGCCTCAATTGAATTAAACGATAAAACAATTAAATTAAAAGCTGAAGCAGATGCTCAGGTTATGCAGTTGTTTGATATTTTAGCTGGAAAAGTTTCAAAGCGTGGAATGGATGTTGCGAGCCTAGAACTTCAAGAGATTTCTCGCGCAGGCAAAAATGTTTTTCGTAACGTTGCACTAAAGCAGGGTATCGAAAAAGATATGGCTAAAAAAGTAGTAAAAGCCATTAAAGATTCTAAAGTAAAAGTGCAAGCGGCTATTCAAGGCGAAGAAGTACGCGTAACGGGTAAAAAGCGTGATGACTTACAAGCTGCTATGCAAGTTGTACGCACTGCCGATTTAGGTCAGCCATTTCAGTTTAAAAACTTCCGCGATTAATTTATTGTTTCGAGCTAGGCACTATAGGCGCTTAGTTCAAAGCAACATGTATTTAGCCAAACACGCTATATTGTTTGGCTTTTTTATTTTTGAATCTATGATAATTACCGAACCCCGAACCCCAAAAATCAAATTGTAGATGTTTAGACGTCCGTTGACATTTTTAAGTAAACAGATAACAATAGCAGCCTATTTTCAAGGTGCTTGCTAAACACTTCAAAGGTGTGATTTTTTAGTAGGATAATCGGGAAGTTGGTGCGTTTTCATTGATGAAGTCAATCCCAACACTGCCCCCGCAACGGTAAAGTTATGCTGTATTTTATTATGGTAACTGAGTCCGGAGACCGGCCTTGATGTAATCTTACTTACTAACATCTTTGCGGTGGGCAGAGATAGGGAACATCATGATAAATAAAACTGCATTGGGTGTGGCTATTTCGGCGGCACTGTCTTTTTCTGCATCTGCAGAACAAACCATTGAAAGAATAACCGTTACTGCAAATAAATTTGAACAACCTATAAATGATGTATTAGCAAGTGTGGCAGTTATCGACCGCGCTGATATTGAAAAAGCGAATTACCGAGACTTACCTGCAATATTAAATACCATAGCTGGTATTGATATTGTCCGTAACGGCGGATTAGGTCAAAAAGCAGATATATTTGTTCGCGGTGCTAGCGCTAAATATGCCTTAGTATTGGTTGATGGCGTAAGAGTGAGCGATGCAAGCTCAGGTAGTGTATCGCTAACTAATATTCCAGTTAATAGTATCGAGCGTGTTGAAGTTATTAAAGGTGCCAGAGCAGCTATTTATGGCTCTGATGCGGTAGCCGGAGTAATTAATATCATTACCCGTAAAGCCTCAAATAATACGCTTTCGGCTAATTTGGGCAGTCATAGTTACAGTAATTATCAGCTTGCTGGTGGGCTTGCAAAAGAGGCGCTTAGCTTTAATTATAATCTAGGCTATGAAGAGACAGATGGTTTTGATGTTACTGGCAAAGATCCTGTGGCTGAATATACCAAAGATCACGATGATGATGGCTACAAAAATAAAAACATTGGCTTTAATTTAGCGTATGAACTGGCTGAACTAGGTGAGTTGAGCTTACAGTCTCAGTACAGTGAAGGTGAAGCGCAGTATGATAACGCATGGGGTAACGATGCCTACGATTTTGAAAACTATACCGCTAAGCTAGGCTGGAAAAAAGCCTCAGAAGTATATACCCAAAGTACTTCATTGAGTGTATCGCAAGAAGAAAATACTCAAACTGGCACCGATGTTCAGCAAGTGTATAGCACAGAGCGTGTTGAGTTTGAATACCGAGGGCTTTATAGCCTAACGAAAGAGCTTGATTTATCAGGTGGTTTTAATTACTTGTCTGAGGATTTATCAAACTCTTCAGCAACGTCATCAGAAGAAAAACGCGATAATAACGCATTGTTTATAGGCGCGTTTTATAGTCATGAACAATGGTTAGCAAATGCGGTTATCAGAACCGATGATTATGACTTCCATGGCCGCGCAAATACTTACAGTACTGGACTTGGATATAAAGCGAATCAGTATGTAACGGTACGTTTAAATCATGGCACCGCATTTAGGGCGCCGTCTTTAATTAATGCGTTTGTGACTAACAGCCCATACTACCTGCCAAATAATAATATTAAGCCTGAGGAAGCCTTAAACAATGAGTTTGGTGTTACCCTAGAAACTCAATGGGGGCGTTATGATATTGCTCTTTTCGATAACCGTATCAATAATTTAATTAGTAATAATTATGATGCGGACTCAGGTAAATATATTGCAACTAACATAGATAAAGTATCTATGCAGGGGCTGGAAATGTCGGCTGAGTTTTCCGTGTTAGGCTTTGAACACTCTGTTAATTTTAGCTTTTTAGACGCTACAGATGAAAAGACGAATACGGATTTACCACGCAGACCTTCAGAATCGTTTAATTATCAACTCGCCAAATCATGGGGCGATTTTGATGCCAGTTTAGATATGCAGTATCGCTCATCGCGTCCATCAATTGCGTATTATGATTCTGAACTCGCTGGCTATACGGTATTTAATTTAGCAGCCAATTACCAGTTGCTCGATAATTTGTCGTTAGCTGCTCGAATAGAAAACATTACTGATAAGGAATATTTTACTGCGGCAACAGGGTTTGCTGCCAGTGGTGAGCTATTAGGTTATAACAGCGCAGGAAGAACTTTCTTTGTGGGGGCAAATTACCAGTTTTAATTGTCACTTTTAGTTGCCGAAAAAGAAATAGCCCAGCAAATTGCTGGGCTATTTGGTTAGAGCTTTAATGTGTTTTTACTCAGATAAAAACTCGCTAAATTCGGTTTCAAACTTGTGCAATTTAGGTGCAATTAAAATACTACAGTAGCCTTGTTCTGGGTTTTCATTGTAGTAGTCTTGGTGAAAACTTTCAGCAGGGTAAAAAGTGGTTGCTGGGCTTACCTCTGTTACTATAGGCTCGCTAACATGAGTTTGCAGCCCTGCAATAACGGCCTGTGTTTGCAATTGTTGTTGCTGATCATGGTAATACACAACGCTGCGGTATTGAGTGCCTATATCGTTACCTTGGCGGTTTAACTGGGTAGCATCATGCAAAGTAAAAAACATTGCGAGTAGGGTTTCAAAGCTTATTACACTTGAATCAAATTCAACGTTAACCACTTCGGCATGTCCGCTATTGCCTGTGCAAATGGCTTTGTAGGTTGGGTTATCAGTGTGCCCGCCTGTGTAACCAGAACATACACTGAGTACCCCTCTAACACGCCTAAATGCTGCGTCAATACACCAAAAACAGCCGCCGCCGAGTGTTGCTACCTGTGTGGTCGAACTCATAAGTACTTCCTCAATTATATGGTTATATGCACCAAAATAGCGCCGTAACTGCTAATTACGACGCTCAGAGTGACTTAGATCTCTTTAAGTGGTTTTTCAGCTGCTTGTTTATCTAGCTTTTGCTGTAAAAACTCTGGTGATTGCGTGTTACGTGCCAAGGCATAATAAGCGGCTGGTACAACAAACAGAGTCAGTATGGTGGCAACCGTTACGCCGGTAAATACCACCACACCAATTACCATTCTACTTTCCGAGCCAGGCCCTGAGGCGAGTACCAAAGGTACCGCGCTCATAACTGTGGTTAGGGAGGTCATTATAATAGGACGTAAACGCTGGGTAGCGGCTTGTAAAATAGCTTCACTAAATTCCAACCCTTTATCACGTAACTGATTGGTAAATTCAACAATCAGAATACCGTTTTTAGCGCTTAACCCGATGAGCATCACAATACCAATTTGGCTGTATATATTGAGTGTTAAGCCCATACTCCACAGGCCAAACATAGCACCCATTAGCCCAAGTGGAACGGTGAGCATAATAACAAGCGGATGCATAAAGCTTTCAAACTGAGCAGCGAGTACTAAAAAGGTTACGGTCAATGCCAGCACAAACACGTAGGTCATGGCTGAGGCACCTTCATAAAACAATTGTGACTCACCTTTGTAATCAATGGCGCCATCAATGTCATTTTCTTCTGCGGCAATATTGTTT
Source organism: Pseudoalteromonas sp. S1610 (assembly GCF_005887465.1). Lineage (GTDB taxonomy): Bacteria > Pseudomonadota > Gammaproteobacteria > Enterobacterales > Alteromonadaceae > Pseudoalteromonas > Pseudoalteromonas undina. The sequence continues at coordinate 52,298 of NZ_PNDI01000001.1, forward strand.
AAAAAGTTTAGTGCTTGTTCTAGCGTATAGCCATCAGCTAAGTTGGCACTTAGAGTAATTGCACGCATACGGTTATAGCGGTTTAAACGCGAGGCGGTGGCTTCTTCTTTCAAGCTTATAAGGCTGTCGAGTGGCACCAATTCATTGCTGCGAGATTTAAGGTAAATATTTGAAATATCAGTAGGGTTTGCAAAGTCTTCTTTAGTTCCCTTTAAAATTACATCGTACTCTTCACCGCGGTCAATAAAAGTGGTTACACGGCGTTGGCCAAGCATGGTTTCAAGTGTACGTCCCACATCTGAGACTGATACGCCTAAATCAGCGGCTTTATTTTTATCAATACTGACTAAAAATTGTGGGAAGGTTTCTTTATAATCATGATCAATGCGCACTAACCCAGGGTTTTTCTCTGCACGTTTAATAATTCTATCGCGCCAATCAGCTAGCTGAGCATAATCATTACCTTGTAAAACAAACTCTATCGGTCGCGATGAACCACCACCGCCAATACCACGGCGCATAATTGCAAAAGCACGTACATCGGTGACCTCTTGCATTTTACCGCTTATTTCATCCATGACTTCCCAGGTTGAACGTTTGCGTTTATCCCAATCCGCCATACCAACAATGGCTACACCACCACTGCCACCCCAGCCTGGAACTCGCACTAAAACTCGGCTTAGTTCGCCAGATTCAGAGTAAGGCATTAAGCGCTCTTCTATCTTTGCCATATTAGCGGCATTATTCTCATAGCTAGCGCCTTCAGGGCCATTCATAAGTACAAAAAAGGTACCACGGTCTTCTTTAGGGGTAAGTTCAGACGGTATTTGTAAAAATAGTGAATAACTAACAAACCCAGCCAAAACTAAGCTCAGCATTAAGCCCCATTTACGAGTCATGTTTGACGCTAAAGCGTTACGGTATCCATTTTCTAATTTAGTAAAAAAGCGATCCATTACTTGGCTAAACTTACTTTCTTTTTCAGAAGCTTTTAACACCTTTGAACACAATGCCGGAGAGAGTGTTAATGCAGTAATACTGGAGAAGAACACGGCTGCACTCACCGCCATTGCAAATTCTGTAAATAGTGCGCCTATTCGTCCTTCCATAAACACCAATGGCACAAACACCGATATAAGCACTAAGGTGGTGGCTATAATTGCAAAGCCTACCTCACGGGCGCCGCGATAAGCTGCTAACAAAGGCGGCTCCCCAAGCTCTATGCGGCGGTGAATATTCTCTAACATTACAATGGCATCATCTACCACTAAGCCTATTGCTAATACCAGTGCCAGTAGAGTTAATAAGTTAATTGAATAACCCATTGCTAATAAAAACATAAAACTACCGACTAAGGCGACCGGTACGGTGACCGCAGGAATAAGTGTGGCGCGAATATTACCTAAAAATATAAAGATAATAAGCACTACTAACCCCATAGAAATTGCTAAAGTTTTATAAACCTCATTAATTGATTCTTTGATAAATACTGAAGAGTCGTAACTGTCTTCTATAGTAGTGCCTTCAGGTAAATTACGTTTTATTTTTTCTAGTTCACTGCGGGCGTTATCAACTACTGTAAGGGTATTTGCTTTGGCTTGTTTAACAATACCCATACCAATCATATTACGGCCATTTCCGCGAAATAAGCTTTCATCATCGGCGGCTTCTAATTTTACGTCAGCCACTTCGCCTAGACGTACTAAATAACCATCTTCACCTCGCTTAATGACAAGGTTTTGAAAATCACGTTGGTTTTTATAGCTGCGTGCAGTGCGCACAGTAAAATCACGGTCTACCGATTCAATTTCACCCGCCGGAAGCTCTACATTTTCACTGCGAAGTGTTTGCTCTATATCACTAGAGGTAATGCCACGAGCTGCCATCGCTTGGCGGTTAAGCCATACTTTCATAGCATACTTTCGCTCTCCCCCAATACGCACATTTGATACACCATCAACAACGGCCAAACGGTCGACAATAAAACGCTGTGCATAATCAGAAAGCTGCAATGAATCCATGGTTTCACTGTTAAGTACAAACCACGCGATAGGGCTTTCGTCACTATTTGATTTTGATACTTCAGGAGGGCGTACTTGCTCTGGTAGGCTGTCTAATGCCCGTGCAACACGTTCACGTACATCGTTAGAGGCATCGTCTATGTCGCGGTTAATATTAAACTCAATGGTAATGTTTGAGCGGCCATTACGACTCGATGAGTTAATACTTTTAATACCCTCAATCCCCGAAATACGGTTTTCGATAACTTGGGTTATTTTTGTTTCAATAATTTCAGCAGATGCACCGGTATATTCAGTACTAATATTTACAATCGGTGTTTCAATATCTGGATACTCACGCAAAGGCAGCATACTAAAAGCAACTAAGCCAAAAGTGAGTAACAGTAAGTTAATAACAATCGCAAAAACGGGGCGTTTGACGCTAGTATCGGTAATTTTCACGTGTTACCCCTTAACGCTTACTTTGCTACCAGAGCGGATTTTGATTATTCCCTCGGTAACAATCTGCTCGCCGTTCTTTAACCCCTTGTCTATTGCAACCCAGCCATTATTTCTACTTGCAATATGTACCTCTATGCGATTAGCTATGCCATCTTCAATTTGAAAAACATAGTGTTTATCTTGCAGAGGAATAATTGCTTTTTCAGGCACCATGAGCGCTTGATTGCTGCTTAGCTCTAGTGCAGTTTTAAGTAGCATACCAGGGCGAAGTAAACCCGATTTATTAGCAAAACTAGCTGTTACTTCTACACTGCGAGTGATTGAATCAATACGTGAGCTTATATGGGTTACTTTACCGGTGAAGGTTTGATCAGGGTAAGCATCGTTTTGAGTGCGAACCGTCATTCCATTTTTCAGTTGAGCTAAATACTTTTCAGGCACTTTAAAATCAACTTTTATGATACTGATATCATCTAAGGTTGTAATTATCGTACTGTTACTAATATAAGCGCCTACCGATATTTCGCGTTTACCCAGTAACCCAGAAAAAGGCGCGGTAATAGCCATTTCATTGAGTTTAGTTTTGGCACTTTCAAGTTGAGCTTCGCTGGCATCAACACGGGCTAGCTGTTCTTCAAGTAACGACTTGGCAGTCGCTTGTGAGCGAGAAAGTTCGGTAAGCCTAGCTAATTGGCGTTTTTCTTCTTGTAAATTAATGCTAAGTTCTTTTACTGCAAATTGTTCTTGTTGGTTTTGCAGTTGCACTAATTTTTGTCCTTTGCTGACCAAGTCGCCGTCTTCAAAGTAAATGCTGGTGACATAATCGTTTTGTGCGCTTTTAATGTAAATAGCCTGATTAGCACGGGCACTGCCAATGGCTTCAATCATAATGGCATTTTCTTGCGACTCGACAGTGTGCGCAGAGACTTGTGTTGTCATTGCCGAGTAATCAGCTTGCTCGCCCTGTGATGCGGGCAAATATAAATAAACGCTAAAAATTATTAGTACCGAAATAATAAATGGAAATAGGGCTTTGCCGGATTGTTTAGAGTGCATTGTTTTCATACCTGAAAATAGATTATAAGTATTGTACGAAATCAGGACAAAAAAAGGCGGTTATGTATCTCATTAATTTGTGCGTTAGGCGTAAAAATAACTGATACTTAGTCATTGCGCATATTTAACAGTAATAATAGGAGTTAATTGATGAACTTCAAAACATCATGCAAACGCTGTTTAACACTGAGAAAGTTAGTATTGTGGGCTATTATTATGTTTATATTTTATATGGCGTTTTTTCAGTATGGCTAATATAAAAAAACACACACTTAAATACCGAGCGCAAGGCGCTAAAAATGGGATTGAAATACTGGTCGTAGGTAGCATTGGTTTAATCTTCATCATGCTATTTAATTTATTGCGTCCAGGTGAAATCAGTATTATTGAAATTTTTTTAGTAAGTTTATGTATTGCAGCAATTTTAATTGGATTTTTTAAAACACAAGAACCTTTTTATAGTATTATTTTAACTGAGCAGCAATTAACATATCAACATAAGTACGGGCAATGGGATTTACACCAAGAAAATCTCCACCATTGCGGTATTCCTAAAGTTGATAACGGTATCGATCATCTTGAGCTTAACGCGATTGGTATTAAGTTAAATGATATAGATACATTTTTAGCTGCTTTAGCACCAAGAATTGCGGGTAAATTACTAATAGAACAGCGGCACTTATTTATGCAAGTTGTTCAAAAAAATTGCAAAAATGGGCATTGCCCATCAGAATGGTTAGTTGAAGATAATAAATTTAGGTCAAAAAAAGGAATTGACTATAATGGGCTTATAGCGATGTTTGCTAATAGGGCTAAGCATCTTCAGCTTTTAACAGGGTATGACTTACTGTTACCTGCCAGTGTAATAGAAAGTGATATTTGGGAATTTTGCGCAAATTTAAATAAATGGAAGCGTGATCCCTCTCAGTTTATCAAGTCGCAGTGTGAATAATAATATAAGCACTCACTGCGGGATTAGGAATAACTATGAGCCAAGACAGATCTTTTATTAAAAGTGGTCGAAACACCATAATTCATAAAGATAGAAAACTAGATTTAGTGATTGTTAATGGTGAGGAACATCCTCGAATTAAAGTAACAGCGAATGGTCTAGAACCATTTAAAGAAGAGCTGCCAAAAAACCGCCGTGATGCAAAAGAGCGCTACTTAGATATGGTTTATATCGCAAGTCCAGATGTATTTAGCGAGGAAAAACAGTTGTTGTTTATTCAATCCTTAGATGGCCGCGAATATAAAGTAGATTACAGTAAAGTTGGCACTAAATTATTTGTTCGTATTCATCAAGATAGCTATTTATAACTCATAATGGCACTTTTTTTGCTTCACAGTCTTATTAGATAATTATAAGACACAAAGGTGCTTAGTATGAAAGCAATTTCGTTAATACCACTTATGGCATGCTTGCTTTTGGCTGCATGTGGAGGGGGAGGCGGTGCTGATAACAGTGATATTAAAACGTCAGTATTTGCAGGTAACGATCTCCAAGTTGTAGAAAAATCAGAGTTTACTATTTCTGCAAAAGGCTCTCCTGCAGATGGTACTTTTACTTGGCAGCGTGTAAGCGGTCCTGTTATAGATGTGTTTCCGCTTGAAGGGGCTGAACAAACCATCACTGCACCGGATGTAAAATCTGATAGTGAATTGGTCTTAAGAGTAAGCTATCAAACGCCAGATGGTAGTTTAGTGAATGACGACTTGAGTGTTTTCATTGCCTCTAATAATCAGCTTCCTCTTGCTGTTGTTACTCAAGTTGCTCCTGCAAACTTACCCTCAGTTTATAAAGATACTGTAACCCTTAGTGGTTTAACCTCCGCAGACCCCGATGAAAATGGCGAAATTAGTAGTTACTTGTGGCAATTATTATCTGGGCCCGATTTAACAATTGATAGCTATACCAATCCAACGCTTAGTTTTCCTCATCCATTATTAGAAAATAACACCAACTTAAAATGGCAACTCACCGTAACTGATGATGAGGGCGGAGTATCTGCATCACAATTTGATATGACCCTTAATAAAACAGCCCAAGTGATTATTGCCGATGCGGGTGCAGACCAAACTGTAGAAGAGTTCGATAAAGTTATTTTAGATGCCACTGCAAGCGAAGCGGCAACTCAGACTTATCAATGTAAGTGGCAACAACTTACCGGAAATACCGAAGCTCTTCTTGAACCACAGTCATGTACTGCCAGCTTTTTTGCCTCTGATATTGATTTAAATGCAACCCTTAGCTTTGAAGTACAAGTTATGGACTTAAAAGGGCGCACCGACACAGATACCGTATTTATTGATGTAACACCTAAAGCGCTTGGGTTAATAAACGATACCGGAGTAGGTGAGTGTTATAATAATACTCAACGTATTAATTGTAATAATGATGAGTTTCCAGCTCAAGATGCTGATCTTGGGCGTGATAGTTTTGCCAATCGTTTAGGTAAAGTGGGTAAAGGGAATTTGGCTTTTGATTACACAAAACTTAATGAGTTTGCCGATGAGCTTCTTGATGATGCGTCGAACTTTAGCTGTATTCGCGATAATACTACCGGCCTTGTTTGGGAAGTGAAAAGTCCTTATTCCGGTGTGTTACCAAATACCTCACTGCGTGATGGACAAAACCGCTATATTTGGCAAGGGACTGTCAATAGTGGCGATGTAACGGGTAGTGCTAATACTACGTGCCCGAGCGATACTGATTGTGGATTACAAACCTATATTGATGAGGTTAACGCGCTTGATTTTTGTGGCGGCAGTAATTGGCGTTTACCCACTTATACTGAGCTGTTAGGTTTAATCGACTACGGTAAACAAGGGCAAAATGTATTGATAGATACTGCATTTTTTCCTAATACACCATCGACTAACAGTGTCGGGCATTTACGCTACTGGACCTCACAGACCGCGGTTGATGGTGCCAGTTTATCTCAGGCTTACACTATCGATATGATGGATGGCAACGATTTAGCCTATCCAAAAGATAATACCGCTTACGTGCGCTTAGTTAGAAATCGTTAAGGTGATTATTATGAAATTAATTAAAGTCTCTATGTTATTAGCCTTGGGATTGAGCCAGTCACTTGCAGCGCAGCAGTGTTATGAAGAGGTAGCGACTAGCGATGATACCGACCGATTTGTGATTAATATTGATGGCACTGTGTCAGATATTAAAACAGGGCTAATGTGGCAGCGCTGTAATTATGGTCAAGTTTATAATAGCGAAACAACTAGCTGCGATGGTGATACTCAACCATTAAATTGGCAAGCTTCACTTAAAGGCGCAGTTAACGACAGCACAGCAGATTATAACGACTGGCAAGTACCAAGTATTAAAGAGTTAGCCAGTATAGTTGATCACCGCTGTACCGATCCAAGTATTAATGCGGGTATTTTTTTAGCAACGCAGTCGCAAAATTATTGGTCTAATACCTCGGGTATTAGCAATATAAATTCGGCATGGGTTTATCAATTTTCCAGTGGTTTAAATAGCTTACATGCTAAAACAAGTAACGTATATTTACGCCTAGTACGTTATGAAAAGTAGTTAATTAATGTATTAGCGAATCTAAAAATGCGCTTTTATTTACGGTTAGCCTTTTTATTTACACTATTTTAATAATAAAGCCTGGTTGTAGTTGTCACCCAGGCTATTTTTTTGCCATTATAGGCCGTGAATTAACGACCAAGGACTATAAAGGTGTATTTAAGCTATTTTGGTTTACAAGAAAAGCCATTCTCAATTTCGCCTAATCCCCACTACTTATTTTTAAGTGAACGCCACAAAGAAGCATTAGCACACCTTACCTATGGGTTAGGTGAAGACGGCGGCTTTGTGCTGTTAACAGGTGAAGTGGGTACGGGTAAAACCACAATAACACGTAGTATGTTAGAGCGACTGCCTGAAAATACCCAAGTAGCCATGATCCATAATCCTGCGTTATCAGAGCTTGAACTGTTAGCCAGTATTTGCGATGAATTACAAATAACGTACGACGCCAAAAATGCAACGCTGAAAAGTCTAACGGATGTCATCAAAAAGCATCTTGAGTTTAATAATAAAGCGGGGGGGCATACTATTTTGATTATTGATGAAGCACAGTTACTTGCCCCTGATGTGCTAGAACAACTTCGCTTATTAACCAATATTGAAACGGATCATAAAAAGTTATTACAAATAGTATTAGTAGGGCAGCCTGAGTTACAGGTACTTCTAAAGCGAAATGAGTTAAGGCAACTGGCACAGCGTATTACTGCCAGATATCACTTGTTAGCACTAACACCAGGGCAAACCATTGCTTATATTCAACATCGGCTGCATATTGCAGGTTGTGACAAGAAAATATTTTCAATGGAAGCAATGCAAATGGTGCATCAGCTCACAGGCGGTGTGCCACGATTAATGAATCTGGTATGTGAACGCGCATTAGTAGGGGCATTTTCGAAACAACAAGAAATTGTTGGCAGTGATATTGTTAAGCAAGCGGCGAGTGAATCTTTACCTATCGACTTTATTGTTACAAATAAGAAGGTGAGTAAAGCAGGTTCGATTTGGCCTTATAGCGCTGCTGCGTTAATGCTTTTTGGTGCAGGAATTGGCCTGTCTTTTATTTTTTAGTTAGGTGATTCATGTCTTATTTATTAGATGCGTTAAAGCAATCAAAGCACGATACCATGAGCGCTGAGCAATATGACTTGCAAGCGCAACAATTAAAACAACAACGCCAGTTGATGACCTATCGTCGAATTAGTTTTCTACTCGCAGGAAGTTTACTGGCAACGGGTATATTGGCCAGTGGCTTCTTTGTCGGCAAGTGGGCGCAACAAGAAAATGTAACCGTTAAAAATGAGCCTGTTCAAAATGACCTTAGTCAAAAAGAGTCAGGGGTTGTAGAAAAACCAACAAGCGCAGAAGAGGTACAAAGAACGGTTGCTCAAACAGTAACAACCCCTCAAGTGCCCATTGTAACAGCTGTGCCTAACAATTCTGTGCCGCTGGCAGGGCAGTTGGTTTATGTACAAACCCCAACGGGTGTGCAGCAAATGTTGCTGACGCCACAAGGACAATATTTACCTATGAGCGTTAATCAAGCGTCTCAAGGGCAAACGCAAAATTTCTCGACGCAGAATAACGCTTCATCTAGTTTTCAATCACCGAGCAGCCAACCGCAAAGTGTACCAACTCAACCGGCGAAAAGAACAATCACTGCAGATGAGTTGAGTAAATACAAGGTGTTAGGTAAGCCACTTAACCAAAATGTGCCTGCGCAGCCAGAGTTAAATGATGAACTCGATACGGTTCCCGACACGCTGAGAAATGCGTTTGCGCAAGCCGTTAATAGCACAGAAACAACAGCTGACTATGAAGTAACTCAAGGCTCTCGCCTTTCATCACGAGTACAGCCTGTTGAGCTACTTCCTGATGGCTTACAAAGTATGTTACCAAGCATTAAATATCAGGCGCACATTTATTCTTCAGCGGCGGATAAACGCTGGATAAAGCTCAATGGCAGAGAGCTATATGAAGGGGAGTCTATTGGTGCGTTGAAGGTGTTAGAAATAGCGCCAGATCAGAGCGTACTTGATTTTGATGGTTATGAATTTAGCTTAAAAGCCCTGCAAGATTGGCCACAATAGTGGCCAACTAACTAAAGATAGAGTGCTTATAAAAGCCTTCTAAATCTATATTATACTCTTTAGGTTTTATTGCTGACTCAAGCGTGTCCTGCGTTCTTTTATTTGATAAGTCAACGTCTTGAACTTCAGTGTAACGCCCATGTTTTGCATTAAAAAACGTTTTTACTACTGGCTTTAATGGTGTTGCTGGATTGCTTTGAGTAACGAGTCCCACCTTTTGGCTAGAAAGTTTTACTAGTGTGCCCACAGGGTGAATACCAATGCACTGAATAAACTTATTAAGTAGCACCCCATCAAAGCTATCTGGGCAGCCTTGCTTTAAAATTTTAAATGCTCTAATTGGCTCCATGCCTGCTTTATAAACCCGTTCAGCAGTTAATGCATCATAAACATCAACAATAGACGCCATGCGGACGTACTGGCTTATTTCATCGCCTTTTTTACCAAAGGGGTAGCCTTTGCCATCTAAGCGCTCGTGATGCATACCAGCAATATCTACGGCAATTCCCGTTAATCCTGCGTCTTCTAGTATTTCTTTGCTAAAGAGCGCATGATTTTGCATCACTTTGAATTCTTCGTCACTGTAGCGGCCTGGTTTGTTGAGAATAGCATCAGGGATTTTTATTTTTCCCATATCATGCAAAAGGGCGCCGGTGGCCAGTTCTTCAATGATCGGTTTTTCAATACCGAGATGTTTAGCAAAAATACTCATCAAAATAGACACATTTATCGAGTGCTCTAACAGGTAGGCATCTTTTTGGCGCATTTGCGTGATGCACGCCAGCGCATCTTGATTTCTAAATACGGAGTCAATAAACCCACTAGCCAGTTCTTTAAAAGGCGCAACATCAACAGTGCGGCCAGACTCTATATCGCCAAACGCTTTGGTTTGCAGGTTTTTTGCTTCATCGTAAAGCTTTTTAGCTTTACTCATTTCTTGCTCAGCACTGTGGGTAATTAACCAAGGATCGCGTTTTTTGACTTCGTGCTGAGTAGGTAAGGTTGTTTGTGTTTCAGGTTCTTCAGAGGCGAGCATTTTATCAGGGTCGATTTCAACCTCTAAAATTCCTGATTTTATTAATTTATCAATTCCACTTTGAGTTTTAACCCAGCCTTGGTTTTTTATTCTAATGCTACCAGTTTGTTTAACAACTTTTTGTACAAACATACCAGGCTTAAGCTGTGAAGTTGGAATGGTTTTCAAAGTGAACTCTTATTAACAAGTATGATTAGAGAAAGTAACAAATAAATTCACATTTAGAAATAAAAAAGGCATCAATTTGATGCCTTTTTAATTAAATAATGATTATTTTCTATTCATCATCTTCAACAAGGGTCATCAAGGAGGTGTTACCGCCTGATGCCGTCGTGTCTATACTGATTGTTTTTTCAGTAATTAAGCGCTTAATTAGCGTGTCGTAATACTCAGAGCTGATCACTGGCAGTATAGCGCCTTTACGTTGTGCAAGCTGTTGGCTGAAGTAGCCTAAGCGAGAAGAACGTGCAGCAACTACCGCTCCGGCTAGGTGAGGATGCGCTAATATCGCTTGTAACTGATTTGGTTTAGCTACTTGGAAAACACCTTCTGCAACGCCGGTTGCAATAAACTTATCTCTAAAAGCAACCGCTTCATCATAAAATATTTCAGATGCTACTGTTATTACCGTGTTACCAGCAGCAAGCGCGGTAATAATCGATAGTGCCCAAAAGTTAAATGAGGTGCTCTTATCTGCGTAACATACTACACAGCCGCGTGCTTCAAGGTGAAGTGTATTCGATTCACCCGTTGGCCCTGGCAATGTTGTATATTTACGCATGTGCTTTTCTAAGCGGTTTAACTGAGCACGTGCATCGGCAAGTGTTAACGCTAAATCGTCTGCAAGGTCATCAATAATTTCAACGGTTGCTACTTTCGCTAATAACTGACGCACCGCAGAAACACGGTCATTCAGTGGTGTTGCACGCCAAATTTTTTCATCGCGCATAGAGTTAACCATTAGCTTTTCTACTTGCTCATTTGCGCCACTGTAGTGGTGTAAATCAAGCTCGTCTGGCGTTAGGTTAGTCATTTGTACGTTATCTGGTGATGCTTTTTCTTTGATTAAGCGTTGTAGGTAGTTTGGTCCACCGGCTTTAGGGCCAGTACCTGATAGTCCACGGCCGCCAAAGGGTTGCACGCCAACAATCGCACCAATCATATTACGGTTTACGTAAACATTACCTGCGCGCGACATTTTAGCTAAGTGTTCACAGCGCTCTTCAATACGAGAATGAATACCCATTGTTAAGCCGTAACCGGTGTTGTTAATTTGGTCGACAACACTATCAAGCTCACTTGCTTTAAAGCGGATCACGTGTACACACGGGCCAAATACTTCACGCTTTAATACCGATAAGTCTTTGATTTCGTATAAACGTGGGGCAAAGAAAAACGCACCGTTTTCGCTGTTATCAGGAATTTTACACTCATAGTGAAGTGTTGCATTACCCTTTAGGTATTCAACATGGTCGTTGAGTGTTTTCAGCGCTTTTTCATCAATTACAGGGCCTACGTCTGTAGAGAGTAATGATGGGTCGCCAATGTGTAATTCAGCAAGCGCGCCCTTGAGCATGTCGATAATGCCATCGGCAACATCTTCTTGAATAAAGAGCACACGTAATGCTGAACAACGTTGACCTGCACTTTGGAAGCCAGAACTGATCACATCATCAACTACTTGTTCAGGAAGCGCTGTTGAGTCAACAATCATACAGTTTTGGCCGCCAGTTTCTGCAATTAAAGGCACCTGGATATCGTTACGTGCCGCTAATGTTTGCGAGATAAGTGTGCCCGTTTCAGTTGAACCTGTAAACATAACTGCTTGAATGCGCTCATCTGGCACAATGGTTTTACCTACTTCGCTACCGCGAGCAACCACAGGCTGTACAACGTGCTCAGGTAAACCAACAGAAAGCATTAATTCAATAGCGCGTAGAGCAATTAAGCTCGTCTGTTCTGCAGGTTTTGCAATTACTGTGTTACCCGTAACGATAGCAGCTGCAACTTGACCTAAGAAAATAGCGAGTGGGAAGTTCCATGGGCTAATACATAAAATCACACCACGAGCTTCAAAGCGCTCATCTTGAGCAAGCTCTTCAGCACGGGCTGCGTAGTAACGACAAAAATCAACCGCTTCGCGTACTTCATCAATACCATCTTGTGCCACTTTACCAGCTTCTTTAATACAGATAGCAACAAGCTCATCATGATGACGCTCTAAAATATCAGCAACGCGACGCAATAGATTAGCACGCTCTTTTACTGGTGTTTGTGACCATGATTCAAAAGCGGTTTCAGCATTGGCTAGCAACACTTTCATTTCATCGCTATTTTGTAATTTTACGTGGCCAATAATTTCTTTATGGTTTGCTGGATTTTTAACTGCCAGCGCGCCTTCGGGTACTTGGCTTTCTTCAATTAAGTGCTCTTCAAACCAAGTGTCTAAATTTTCTTTAAACGGGGTGATCACGTTAATATCAGTTAAATCCATACCTTTTGAGTTGGCACGTTCTTCGCCGTATAAATCAATTGGCATTTTTATTTGCGTGTTGTACTTATTACGTAATCCTTGCAGTGTTTCAACAGGATCTGGTAATAATGCTTCAACCGGTTGAGTGGTATCTACAATGGCATTTACAAAAGATGAGTTAGCACCATTTTCTAGTAAACGACGAACAAGGTAAGCAAGTAGGTCTTCGTGCTGGCCTACTGGTGCGTATACACGACACTGGATTTTTTCTTCATTAACGATTTGGTCAAATAAAGATTCACCCATACCGTGCAGACGTTGGAATTCAAAACCTTGGTTATCACCTTTCGCTACTTCTAAAATAGTCGCTGCAGTATAGGCGTTGTGTGTTGCAAATTGCGGGTAAAGCACATCTCGTGCTTCAAGCATTTTAATCGCACATGCTTTGTATGACACATCTGTGGTTGCTTTACGGGTAAATACCGGGAAGAAGTCTAAACCATCTTGTTGCGTGGTTTTGATTTCGGTATCCCAGTATGCGCCTTTTACTAAACGCACCATCATTTTACGACCCACACGGGTTGCTAGGTCTGTTAGCCATTCAATAACAAAAATAGCGCGTTTTTGATACGCCTGAACCGCTAAACCAAAACCTTGCCAATCGCCAAGGTCTTCATCGCTAAATACCGCTTCAATAACATCAAGAGAAATATCTAAACGGTCAGCTTCTTCAGCATCAACAGTAAACCCGATGTCGTATTTTTTAGCGGCAAGTGCAAGTTCTTTTAGTTTTGGAACGATTTCTTCCATCACGCGTTCTTTATGAGTAAATTCATAACGCGGATGAATAGCTGATAACTTTACAGAAATGCCCGGGCTTTTTATTGGACCACGGCCATTTGCTGCTTTACCAATAGAATGAATTGCATTCATGTAGCTGTCGAAGTAGCGCTTAGCATCTTTCATTGTGCGAGCGCCTTCGCCTAGCATATCGTAAGAATATACATAGCCTTTTTTCTCTGTATCGGCTGCACGTTCAATGGCCTCGTCAATAGTGCGGCCCATTACGAACTGTTTACCCATAATTTTCATGGCAAAGTTCACAGACTTACGAATAACAGGCTCGCCTAAACGACCAATGGTTTTTTTGAGCATACCAAATTGTTGCTCTTTCGTTTTGTCGTTATAGTTAACCATTTTACCGGTTACTAATAATCCCCAAGACGAAGCATTAACGAATAAAGAATCACTACTGCCTAAGTGAGAGCTCCAATCGCCATTTGCTAATTTATCACGTATTAATGTTTCTTGAGTTGCTTTATCAGGAACACGAAGCAATGCTTCGGCTAAACACATTAATACCACACCCTCTTCACTCGATAGTGAAAATTCATTTAATAGCGCATCAACACCGCTTTGACCATCTTGGTCTTTACGAATGTTTAATACTATTTGGCGAGCTCTTTCCCATGCACGGCTTCGTGCTTTAACACCGACTTCTGCAAGTGGTAAAATGTGATCAATAACCGCATTTTCATCAATACGGTAAAAGTCACGGATCTTTTGTCTGATCGGACAAGTCGTTGTTAAATCGCCATTGAATAACATAAGCAACCCTCAGGAGTGTTAAGACTTAGGATAATTGTTAATTACCGCTAAATGTTGTTGGTGTAAAGCGTGCATTCTAATTAAAATCCAGCAGAATATGCTGGTTAATTTCGCCGTTTTACGATAATTTACAGGGCATATTATTAACTTATCCATATAAAATACTGATATGACTAATCCGAATAGATTACGCCTGCTTGATCGTATCGATATATCAATTTTAGACGTTTTGCAGCGCAATGGTAGAATTTCAAATGTTAACCTCGCAAAGCAGGTGAATTTAAGCCCCAGTCCCTGTTTAGATAGGGTTAAACGTTTAGAGCAAGAGGGCTATATTGAGGGGTATTTCGCTAAATTAAGTGAGGAAAAACTTAATCAAAGCCTAGTGGCCCATGTGCAGGTATCATTAGTTACTTCAAATACAGCCGTATTTAAAGTATTTCGTGAACACATTCTTAAAATTAAGCAGGTTGTTGAGTGTGATATGGTAGCGGGTGGTTATGACTATTTATTAAAAATTCGCGTTTCCAACATGGATGAATACAGAGAAGTATTAGGTGATTTGGTTGATATTCCGGGAGTGGGCACACACCACACTTACATGGTAATAGAAAAAATCAAACAAGACCCTGGGCTTCGTTTAGATATATAACGTAGATATTCTTTTAAGAAAAAACACAGCAGGCATAAAAAAAGCATCATATGATGCTTTTTTTATGCCTGCTGTATTAAGTTAAGCTTATGCCCAACCTTCATAGCGTTTTCTGCGTGATAACACGATAGTTAAGATAATTCCTAAGAACAAACCTAAAAATGCAATGGCTCCACCGTAAGTAAGTAACTGGCGTTTTTCTTTAGCACTGGTTGCTTGTTTTAGCTGTTGTTCTTGAGAAAGCTCACCTTGTAACTGACTAATTTGTGCTAATAGTTGCGCGTTTTGTTCGGTTAACTGTGCGTTTTGCTCTTGCAGCTCAGGTAACTCAACTTGCGCTTGACGAAGTCTATTTTGCATAGTGCTTATTTCATTATTGAGGGCTTGGTATTGTTGTTTTAAACCAGCTGATTCACTAATGAATTTAGCTTCTACCCAGCCTTCACGATCTTTATCATCTTTAACTTTTATAAAACCATTTTGTTCATCAGATAATAAAGTGAGTTGCGTACCTGCATCTATTGAACCAAGTAAACGATAGTCTTTACTGGCACCTGAGCGCATGAAAGTATACAAATTATCGATTATATAAGCTGTTTTAGCATTAGTCGGCGACGTTGATTGAGCTTCCTCTGCTTGGCTCATAAACGGGGCGGCTGTTAAAAGCAGCCATAGTAAACAGTGTTTTAGCATTTATCTACCTTGTTAATCTAGCAGTGTCCGTTGTGAACGTGATTTTTTATTTCGCATAAGTATATAGATAGTATGGATTTAATAGTTTAATAGCAAGACAGATATTGTAACCAGAGCATTTTGCTTGTGTGTTTATGACTAAAAAATTTGCAATATAGGGCTGCTTTGTTTATTTTGAGCACTTATTAATTTTAAGGGTAATCCGCAAGCCTAATGGATACTGAGATAGAACTGAAATTTTTGGTATCAGATGACGTCATTCCACTGATCCCCTCACTAATTACTCAATTTGCAAAAACAGTCACAAACAAACCTTCTAAAAGTTTGCAAAATGCTTATTATGATACACCAAGCAGAGAGTTAAGAGCACTCGATATTGGCTTTAGAACGCGTTGTACAGACGAGCGCTGTGAGCAAACAATTAAGCTAGCTGGAGAAGTGGTAGGGGGCTTACATCAGCGCCCAGAGTACAATCTTCCAATAGAAACAAACCGGCCAAATCTAATGGCGTTTGATTCATCAATTTGGCCTCACGGTATGCAAATTGATGCCATATCACAAAATCTATTCCCTATTTTTAGTACTAATTTTATTCGCCGTACGTGGTTAATAGAAACCCCAAATGGTGCCAAAATTGAAGTGGTATTAGATAAAGGTGAAATTGCTGCGTCAGGTAAGGTAGAAATCATCAGCGAGCTTGAAATCGAGCTGGTTGAAGGTAGTCGTGAGGAGCTATTTGCTTTTGCAGATATATTAGTGAGCCAAAACAGCATTCGTTTAGGGCTCTATTCAAAAGCAGCAAGAGGCTACCGCCTTGCGGATGACACGCCGCTTCAACCAAGTAAATCAATCGGCTTTGTGAAACTTAATAAGCAAGCCACTCAAGAGCAAGCCCTTATTGAAGCTATGGGGTTTGGTATTCGCTTTGTGCAAAAACACGAGCAATGCTATTTCGATAAGCCAAGTTTAAAAACATTAAAACGTGTAACCGACGGCATTAGTTTAATTAGACACAACTTTTGGTTGTTTGACGATATTGTTAGTAAAGAAAGTACCGAGCAACTCAGAACAGAACTCAAGTGGCTATTAAGTGAGTTAGCATGGGTTGAAAATGCAATTCAGTTAAAAACTTATACCTCTAAGCGCCATGCTTTTTATAAAAAAATAAATAGCGCCCCAGCGTTAACGCAAGTTATTAACGATTTAAAAGAGTTACAGCCGAGCATTGACGATATTTTTTCGCTTTTTCATAGTGCACGCTACAACCGTTTATTGCTGAGCTTAACCACATGGTTAATAAACAAGCAGTGGCGTAAAGATTGGAGCCAAGCAGAGCTTCAAAATGCAGAGCAACCTATCGTAGATATTGCTCACCGCCTATTTGATAAAGATTGGAAAAACTTACATCGCTTACTGCCTAAAGAGCAAAGCTTAGCAGGCAATGATTACTTAAACTTCCGCACTCAATTAGAAAATAGTTTACTCAGTGGTAACTGTTTAGGGGCACTGTTTAATAAAGATGAGCGATTAGAGTTTAGGCTTCCTTGGTTGGATATTTCTCATGGGATGTATGAGTTAAGCACGCTTGATTATTTAAAACAGCTATGTGGCGGGCAAGAGGATGCTCAATTGGCAAAAATACAACTATGGTTAGAGCAAAAATCTGACTTTTTAGTCAGTGCCATGGAGCAAAGTCGACACGCCTCATTTGATACAGAACCTTATTGGCTTTAATGGCTAAGCACTTTTGTAGCCGGACTTTGCTGCAAAAGTGCATGATTTTTTCACTTTTGTGTTTTGCTACCAATGTGTGTTCACAGCCATCTTGGCAACTTTACGAAAGTAAACAAGGGGTAAGTGTTTATTTTCAGCGTTTAACTGACGATACCTTAAAAATGAAAGCTGAAACGGTGGTTAACAATGTCACCGCAGAGGATTTAGTTGCTTTACTTAGTGATACCGATACAGCCCCTAGCTGGATAGAAAACATTACTAAGGTCACGTTACTCAAAAGTTTAAGCCCTTCAGAAAACTTAGTTTACAGTTATATTGATAGCCCGTGGCCTGTTAGCAATAGAGATGTGATTACTTATTCGTGCTATACAAGGGTAAGTTCGTTGCAAACGCAGCTTAGTATTCACGCGCGCCCAGATTTTTTACCTAAAACTAAAGGGGTAATAAGAATAAGCACCTTAAATGCAACGTGGTTGCTAACTCAGCAGGCGGAAAATTTACACATTAGTTATCAAGTGTATGCGTTACCAGGCGGCAAGATACCTACATGGTTAAATAATCGGGTCGCTTTAAAAAGCACCCTTAAGACGCTAATCAATTTAGCTGAAACACTTGCTACTAAGCAGTACACAGCGAAGTCAACCGTCATTCGTACTGGGGATTGCACACATGGCGAATTGCCGCAGTTATAAGCAAAAAAGTGACCTAAGAGGTCACTTTTTAGTGGGTAAAAGCTAATTAGTATTTAGCGGATTCACCGTCTTTGGGTAAAGACTGATTTATAAACTCGCGTAAATCGTTATTAGAGCTTTCTAAATCTGCGTGGCGTAGATACATCATATGGCCACTGCGGTAGCCTTTAAAGCTTAACCTATCTTGCATTTTACCACTTGGATCTAATTGCCACATAGTATATTTGGCATCAAAGTAATTGGTTGCACCGTCAAAGTAGCCCGCCTGAACCATTACATTTAAATAAGGGTTTTGAGCCATGGCTAAGCGTAAATTTTCACCGGTATTATTTCCGCTTCTATCCCATGGGTGAACGTTACCAAATAAGTTATATTTGATATCGGTTTTGTAATTAAGCTCTTCACGAAGATAATAGTTAATTGCAGGAGTGAAAGAGTGCAGCCATGATGTAAGCTCTGCCCAGTAATCTGGTGACTCACCGGCATCGCGTTTATCTATGCCTAAATAGCGCGAATCCAGTCGACCAACCATTTGTCCGCGTTCACGCAATAACTCTTTCCAAAAAAACTGTGTTGGAATATCTAAATTGTTTTGACTAACAAATGTTTCAGATAAACCCGCATATTCAGCCATTTTTTTAATAATACGACGTTTTTCGTCAGGCGCAATAAAGCCGCCTTTTGCAAGCGCAGGAATAAGCTCATTAACGGTAAACTGTTCAACTTCCGGTAATAGCTCGTCTAAATCTTTTGCTTGTAAATCAGCGTTTAATGCTTTGTGGTACCATGCAGTAGCTGCAAAGTAAGGTAGGCGATTAGCTGCTTTTACTGGTCCGTCGCGTTTAATACCGATATCGGTAGGAGATACGAGTACAACACCGTTAATGTACATCCACTGACTATTTTGCAGCTCATGCGCTAAACCCGATACACGAGTAGTACCATAGCTTTCACCAATTAAAAACTTTGGAGAGCGCCAACGTTCATTGCGAGATACAAAAGTATTAAGCCATTCTGCGAGGTACTTTATATCGGCATTAACGCCAAAAAATAGCTCTTTTTGTTTATCTTTGGGTAAAAGGTTACCGTCTTTATCTTCTACAACACGTGAATAACCTGTATTTACAGGATTTACATAAACGATATCCGCTACATCTAAAACCGAATAAGGGTTATCTTTTACACCATAAGGTTGAATTGGGTAGCCTTCGTCGTCAATTTTTAAAACACGAGGGCCGGTGTAAGCTAAATGCATCCAAACTGATGCTGAACCAGGGCCACCATTAAATGAAATAAGTAATGGACGCTTTGTTCTATCATCTACTTTATCGCGGGTGTAGTAAGTGTATTGAAGGGTTGCAATGGCATCACCCTTGTTATCCCATACTGGCTGTGTGCCTGTTGCTACCGTATAAGAAAATCGTTCGTTATTTATTTTTGCTTTGTGCTGAGTAACTACTTTACTGTCGATATCAATACGGCGTTGATTATCGGCAAACGTTGCACTCGTAAATGTAAGTGCAATTGCGGCAATGGGTAAAAATAGACTTCGACTAAATTTCATAACTAACCCTTTTTATTTTATGTACTGCAGTTATAGCGATATTTGAGTAAAAAACAAAAGTATTGAGACTAGCTGCCGATAATAATCGTTGAGTTTATGTAATTAAGATTAATCTCAACATAGCAAACAGGCGAAATATACTTGATGTGTATGCCATAGTGTAAGTTTAAGGCGATTAAAAAATTTAATTATTAATTAAGTTTTTTAGGTTGTTGGTCGCTTTAATTGTTTTTAAATGGATGCTTGAGAGTGATTTATTTTTAGGTTTATTACCATAAAGGGTGAACGTAAATGAAAGGGAGTTTATGCAACGGGTTTTAATTGTTGAAGATAATATAAGGGTACAACAGGTACTCAAACATATTGCTGCTCATTATCTTGATGTGCGGGTTGATTTCGCTCAGTCACTTACTCAATGTAAAAAGTTACTAAATCAAACTAGTTATTCGCTCGCGTTAGTTGATTTATCTGTTGGTGGTCAAATCGATACTGATATAACTCGCTTTACACTGTCGCAAGGTATCCCTACGTTGGTGATGACAACGCAAACAGATGAACACACACGTTTAAAAATGCTGGAATTAGGTATTATCGATTACGTCATTAAAGATAATCGCGACTCTTATCTTTACGCCATAAAATTTGTAGCACAGTTATTGCGTAACCAGGGGCGCAAAGCGCTGGTTGTAGATAATTCCTTATTGAGCAGTAGCTTGGTTAAGCAAATGCTCGAAAAACAATTGTTTGACGTCATTACTGTTGATAATAGTACGCAAGCTCTTCATATACTTGAGCATGATCAGGCTATCAACTTAGTGATCACTGACCATAACTTATCAGGTATGAATGGTTTTGAATTAATTAGAGCTATTCGTAATATTAAAAGCCGTGAGCAATTGGCCATTATTGGTTTAGCTGATGTATATAGTTATGGCATTGCTGCACGATTTATTAAATCAGGTGCGAATGACTTTTTAACTAAACCCTTCACCCATGAAGAGTTTCACTTTCGAGTGGTGCAAACTATGGAGTCAATATGGCTAAGTGATGCTAAAAAACCGGCTTTGTCTTTCGATGCGACAGAGTAACTTTAATCTTAAATACATTATCAATGTGTATTTGGCGAGAGTGTAACGGTTAGTTAAAGACGATTATTTGCGTATTTATCGACTCGCACCAATTCTGTATTTTGCTTAAAAAAAGCGCACCTAAATGGTGCGCTTTTTTGTTTTTTATATTATTTAATTTAATAACCCTCTGTTTTTATTTGTAATTTAAAGGTGGCACAAAGGTTGGATTGCATAGAGCAAATACAATAACAAGCTAGTGTCCTAAGGGGGCCTTTGTGAAAATGATCAGTGCAATAATAAAGCCATTCAAACTAGATGATGTGCGTGAAGCACTCGCTGATTTAGGCATCGAAGGAATGACCGTGGTTGACGTTAAGGGATTTGGACGTCAAAGAGGTCATACAGAGTTATACCGTGGTGCAGAGTACCAAGTTGACTTTATACCTAAAATTAAACTTGAAATTGCCACTCGTAGTGAAAATTGCCAACGCGTTGTAGAAACCATTACCAAAGTTGCTGGAACGGGCAAAATTGGTGACGGCAAAATTTTTGTTTACGACTTAGATCAAATTGTCCGTATTCGTACTGGCGAACTTGATGATGATGCTATTTAAGGGGGCAACATGGAAAATACAATTATAGAGCTGAAGTTTTCGCTCGATACGTTTTACTTTTTAATCTCTGGCATCTTAGTTATGTGGATGGCAGCTGGTTTTGCAATGTTAGAAGCAGGTTTAGTGCGCTCAAAAAATACCACAGAAATTCTAACTAAAAATATCGCACTTTATTCTATCGCTTGTACTATGTTTTTGTTGGTCGGTTACAACATTATGTATGTAGACAACGTTGAAGGCGGAATAATTCCTTCATTTGGTGGCCTAATAGGTAGTCAAGCGGCAGACGCCGATCATTCACTAGAGTCTGATTTTTTCTTCCAGGTAGTATTTGTTGCAACGGCTATGTCTATTGTATCTGGCGCCGTAGCGGAGCGTATGAAGTTATGGGCTTTCTTAGTGTTTACAGTAGTACTAACAGGATTAATTTACCCAATTGAAGGTTACTGGACATGGGGTGGCGGCTTCCTATCTGAATTAGGCTTTGTTGATTTTGCAGGTTCTGCCATTGTCCATGCAACCGGTGCAGCTGCAGCGCTTGCGGGTGTAATTCTATTGGGTGCACGTAAAGGTAAATATGGTAAAAATGGTGAAATTTACCCAATTCCAGGTTCAAACTTGCCACTTGCTACATTGGGTACATTTATTTTATGGATGGGTTGGTTTGGCTTTAACGGTGGATCACAGTTATTAATTTCAGATAAAGAAAATGCAACTGCAGTAGGTCAAATACTACTTAACACCAATGCTGCTGCTGCTATGGGTGCAATATCAGCCTTGTTCTTATGTAAGTTATTATGGGGTAAGGCAGATTTAACCATGGTACTTAATGGCGCACTTGCAGGCTTAGTGGTTATTACTGCAGATCCATTATCACCATCACCATTAATGGCGTGTTTATATGGCCTACTAGGTGGATCTTTGGTTGTACTAAGCATTGTGGCACTTGATAAAGTGAAAATTGACGACCCTGTAGGTGCCATCTCTGTGCATGGTGTTTGTGGCATATTAGGTGTGGTATTAGTGCCGGTTACTAATGCCGAGGCTAACCTTGTGGCACAGTTAATTGGTTTACTATGTATCATTGGCTTTGTGTTTATCGCTTCATTCATTGTTTGGGCAGTCTTAAAACAAACCATGGGTATTCGTGTTACCGAAGAGGAAGAGCTAAACGGTATGGATCAACATGATTGTGGTATTGATGCTTACCCAGAATTTGTTTCAGTAAGAAGTAATTAAAAGTATTGTGTGTTCAATCAAAGCCCTACTCAGTTAGGGCTTTTTTGATTTCAGGAAGGGTTAATTTTTCAGGTGTTAGAGTAATGTGATAAGCTCCTCGCGTTAAATCAACCTTTGGAATGTATTACACTTAAATGGCTGAAAAAAAGAAAACACCGACCAGTAAACCCTCGACTAAGCGCACTACTAAGTCATCTAAAACATCAGCGCGAAAAAGTGCTGCAAAAAAAACCGCAAGTTCGGCTAAACGGCCATTTTTAAAAACTTTGTTTTCTATTTTTTGGAAACTGAGTCTGGCGACTTTCATCGCTGTAGCACTTTACTTTATTTATCTTGATGCAAAAATCACCCGCCAATTTGAAGGCAATAAATGGCAACTTCCAGCCCAAGTGTATGCGCGTTCAATGACTTTTTTTCCTGGGCAGTTTTTATCTGAGCAAGAAGTTTTATGGGAGCTTAAACGTTTAAATTACACGGCAGTTAATCGCTTAAGCCGCACAGGGCAATATATTAAAACAGCTAATCGTATTAAGATTTTTCGTCGTGATTTTGAGTTTTATGATGGTTTAGAAAATGCTCACGTAATTGAACTACGTTTCTCTGGGGAAAAGGTTGCAAGTATTAAAGATAAATTCGGTCGTCGCTTAAACACTGCCAGATTAGAGCCTGTACAAATAGCCCGTATAGGTAATGACTCAAAACAAGACCGCGAATTTGTGCCATTAGATAAATTTCCAGACATGCTTAAGAATGCTTTGTTAGTGGTCGAAGACCGCGATTTTTATGATCACCACGGGGTATCGGTATTTTCTATTTTACGGGCTTTATATACCAATATTCGCGCAGGAAGAACCGTGCAAGGGGGCAGCACACTGACACAACAGCTAGCTAAAAATATTTACCTTACCCGTGAACGTTCATTAGTACGTAAAATCAATGAAGCTTTTATTGCGCTTATTCTTGATTATCGTTATTCAAAAGATCAGATTCTCGAAGCCTATTTAAACGAAGTCTACCTAGGTCAGTCTTATAACCAAGGTGTGCATGGTATGGGATTAGCGGCTGAGTTTTACTTTGCAAAACCCGTTGATGAACTTGAGTACGATCAAATTGCCCTGCTGGTGGCCATGGTTAAAGGCCCTTCTTATTATAACCCTAGACGTTATAAAGAACGCGCTATGGAACGTCGTGACTTAGTGCTGCGTTTAATGGTCGATAATAAACTTATTTCCACTAAAGAGTATCGAGCCTCGTTAAAGCGCGCCATTGATATTGCGCCAATGAAAGCCAGCTTACAAAAGTCTTACCCAGGTTACTTAGAGTTGGTTAATCGCGAGTTGAAACAACTGCTACCTGATCAAGAAGTATTAGATGCAGGGGTGCGCGTATTTACCTACTTCGATTTGCAAAAGCAAACAGCAATGGAAGAGTCGATTCAGGCCAGTTTACCTTATTTGGAAAGACGTCCAAATACCAAAGAATTAGAAGCGGCGATGATCTCCGTTAATGTTGAAAAAGCTGGTGTATCAGCGTTAGTGTCTGGGCGCGATGTGCGTTACTCAGGGTTTAACCGGGTGCTTGATACCAAGCGCAATATTGGCTCATTAGTTAAACCGGCAGTGTATTTAAGTGCACTGCAGCTTCCTCATTATAATTTAGCGACATTGCTTGATGATTCACCCGTGCAAGTCACCAACGAAGAGGGAAAAGTATGGCAGCCAGAAAACTTTGATCATCAATACCGAGGCGCCGTGCCTCTTTATAAAGCATTCAGCCACAGCATTAATATTCCGGCAGTTAACTTAGGGCTTGATGTTGGGGTTGATAAAGTTGCTAATACACTCAGAGGACTAGGTGCTAAAGGCCATATTAATGAATACCCGTCGCTGCTATTAGGGGCTATTGAAATGTCGAGTTTTGAAGTGGCCCAGCTTTATACCACTATTGCTGCTGATGGCGAATACAGGGAGCTGACGTCTATCTCGGCATTAACCGACTCTGTTGGTAAAGTACTTTATAAGCATAAAGTGAGTAACGAACAACGCTTTGATAAAGATGCCATGTACATGACCAAATACGCTATGAAGCGAGTAACTAAAGATGGCACCGCTAAACGCTTAAATTTACATTTTCCGTTGATTCAGCTCGCAGGTAAAACAGGTACTAGTAACGAATTACGCGACAGCTGGTTTGCTGGATTTGATCAAAATACAGTGACGGTTGCATGGTTAGGTCGTGATGATAATAAAAGTACTGGCTTAACCGGCAGTGTCGGCGCGCTTGAAACCTATATTCGTTATTTAAAACCCTTAAACCCGCAAGCAATTGCCGATACCCGTCCACCTTCAATTCGGTGGGCATTTGTAAACGAGCAAACCGGGAAGCAAGCACCACCAGGGTGTGGCAAAGTGATTCAATTACCGCTTAGGGCCAGTGAGTTTAAACCAAGGCCCCAATGTATTCGCTAAGTAATAAAAACAAAAAAAGCCCGAAAGGGCTTTTTTTATGGGTAAGCGATCTTATGAGCTAAACGTTATAGTTTAGCAAAAGCGCGCTCTGCCGCTTCAATCGTTGCCTGAACTTCTTGCTCTGTATGCGCAGCACAAACAAAACCAGCTTCAAACGCTGAAGGCGCTAAATAAACACCTTCTTCAAGCATTAAGTGGAAGAACTTTTTAAAGCGCTCTAAATCACATTCAGTAGCTTGTTGGTAAGTAGTTACTTTTTCTGCATCATTAAAGAAAAAGCCATACATGCCGCCAGCGTAGTTAGTAGTTAAGGCAATACCTACTTTTTTAGCTGCGGCTTCAAAGCCTTCACAAATCGCTTTACTAATGGCTTCTAGTTTTTCGTGAACGCCAGGTGCACTAAGTAACTCAAGTGATTTTAAACCTGCAGCCATCGCAATTGGATTTCCTGACAGTGTACCTGCTTGATAAACAGGGCCTACAGGGGCTATGTAATCCATAATCTCTGTTTTACCACCAAATGCGCCAACTGGCATGCCACCACCAATTACTTTACCTAAACAGGTTAGGTCTGGCTTGATGTTGTAATACGCTTGAGCGCCACCAAGGGCTACACGAAAACCTGTCATTACTTCGTCAAAAATAAGCACAGATTGGTACTGATCACAGACTTCACGCAGTCCTTCTAAAAAGCCAGGTACTGGTGGGATACAGTTCATGTTACCTGCAACTGGCTCAACAATAATACACGCGATTTCATCGGCGTATTTAGCAAAAATTGCTTTCACTTCTTCAATATTGTTAAACGAAACCGTAAGGGTGTGCTTAGCTAAATCTTCAGGAATGCCTGGAGAGTTAGGTACACCCATAGTTAATGCACCAGAGCCGGCTTTTACTAGCAGTGAATCTGCATGGCCGTGGTAACAACCCTCAAACTTTAAAATTTTGTCACGACCAGTAAAACCACGAGCTAAGCGAATTGCACTCATTGTTGCTTCAGTACCTGAGCTTACCATACGTACTTTTTCGATAGATGGGACTAGCTCTTTAACTTTTTCAGCCATTAAAATTTCAGCTTCGGTAGGTGCACCGTAGCTTAAACCATTTTCTACCGCATCATGCACTGCTTGTTTTATTTCAGGGTGATTGTGGCCCATAATCATTGGGCCCCAAGAGCCCACATAATCAATGTAACGGTTGCCATCAGCATCAAATGTAAACGCGCCCTGTGCTTTAGTAATAAACAGCGGAGTACCACCTACACCATTAAAAGCACGCACTGGTGAATTTACGCCACCAGGAATAGAGTCTTGAGCTCGTTTAAATAAGTCTTGGCTAATTGTCATGAAAAATCCTATTGTTTTATCACTTTAAAATTAAAAGCTTAGCTATCGCGTTTGCGGCTAAACCAAGGAACGTCTACTTCATACTGCTCGACTTTGTTTTCTACGCCGAGGGTTAAAGCAAACAGCGCCATACGAATAAGTACGCCATTTTGTACTTGGCGGAATATTGCTAGATTGTCGTTAGCATTTAAGTCGTTATCAAGTTCGTTTGCCTCTAAACGGCTATCGCGAGGAAGCGGGTGCATTAACACCGAGTTCGGTTTGCAATGGGAATTGTAAATAGACTGGCTAATTCTAAATCCACCACGGTATTTATTAGCTTCCTCTTGAGACGGAAAACGCTCTTCTTGGATACGTGTTTGATAAACAATATCGGCCGCTAAGTTACCTTCCATTTTATCAACCAGTTCAATTTTATGTCCTGCATTTTCAACGACAGATAAAATTGAGTCAGGCATTTGCAAGCCATTAGGGGCAACCATTGAAAAGCGAATGTTTTTGTAATGACATAGTAGCTTTGATAGCGAGTGAACGGTTCGGCCATATTTTAAATCGCCGACTAGCGCAATGTGCATACCATCAATATTTTGATCGAAGCGGTTAAGCTCTCGCTCAATAGTTAATAAATCAAGCAGCGCTTGAGTAGGGTGCTCATTGGGTCCATCGCCACCATTTATTACTGGTACGCTGCAACCTGTTGCAAATTCAGCTACCGAGCCTGAGTCTGGATGGCGCATTGCAACCGCATCAGCATAGGCTGAAATAACACGTGCGGTATCATATAGAGACTCGCCCTTAGCAAGCGCAGAGCTTTGCATACCGGTGGTTTCACGAACCAGTCCACCGAGTAAGTTAAACGCAGTACCAAAACTAACACGAGTACGCGTACTAGGTTCAAAAAATAGATTCGCTAAAATAGCGCCTTCAAGCACATTGGTACGCTTTTGTTTTTTTGCGTATGGCTCCATTTTTTTTGCTACAGCAAATATGCGTTCAATACAGTCTCGATCGAGTTGATTAACAGAGAGTATATTTTCACCTTGGAAACTGAACATGGGGTTATTCCTAGTTATTCAAAAAGGCGCGATAATCCATAAAGGAGCACGCAATCGCGCGTATTATACAAACTTAGTTTGCGACTTGGCAGTGTAATTTATAATCCTGTATTTAAAAGCTTGGCTTAATAATGGCTAAAGCAACTATAACGAGTAACGCTAAAACAGGTAGCTCGTTGAAAATTCGGTAAAACCGATCGCTTTTTGTATTTCTATCGTGTTTAAAATCAGCTAATAATTTGAAACAGTAGCCATGATAAATATATAAAATGATTACCAGCACTAGTTTATAATGCAGCCACATACTGTAACGAAACCATTCGCGGCCGTATTCAACAATAGTTAATACGCCAAACACTGCGGTAAGCACAGCAAAGGGGGTAACAAAATAAAGCAGCCGACGTTCCATTACTTTTAGCATTGAGTTACACGATTTTTCTTCACTCATAGCGTGATAAACAAAAAGTCGAGGTAGGTAAAAAATACCGGCAAACCAAGCAATCATAAAAAATACGTGCAAGGTTTTGTAAATTAATAATGCGCTCATACTGTTCTCATTATTGTTAAAGTAAACTGTTACGTATGGTTAGAATATGATGGATTTGATCCCACCGTAGTAATCCCATAATTTGTTGATTATCTAATAAGTTATACACATAAAGTGCACCACTGCGTTTATCATTTAAAATTTCAAAGGCATCTGCAAGAGTGGCTTGGCTGCTGATACCTTGTAAGCTAATGTACTTTATATTGACCGCCTGATCAGACATTAAACTCAAGTCATATTCAGCTAGGCGATAACCATTTTCTTCATCAAATACAATTAATGGTGTTTGGCTGTCCATGGCATCTAGACTGTTTTTTATTTGCTCTTTATCATCGGAGTAGAGCAGTTTAAAGTCTTCATCCATATCATCCATCACCCCTACTTTTTGTAGGGCTTCAGTGGCGGGAGATACGTGGTAAGGTAATCCCTGAAAGTCTAATTGCTGTAAAAATATAGAGCGGTTACCAAATACCTGCAAAGCTGTAACGTAGGCGGTGGTAATGACGATCATCGCCGGTACAATAATTTCCGGTGAAGAGGTCAGCTCCATCACGGTAGTTAGTGCCGCTAAGGGAGAGTGCAATGTGGCAGCTAGTAAGCCTGCCATGCCAAGCACCCCATAAGTACCGGCTATGTCAGTTCCTGGGCTAATAAACTGGGCAAAAAATGCCATTAAAGTGCCGGTTAAAACGCCAAGTCCAATAACCGGACCAATTAACCCACCAGGAATACCTAAGCCAATAGCAAACAAGGTGGCTAATAACTTAGCAATTAAAATAGTGGTAAGTAGTTGCATGTTTTCAGGTGACTCTACAGCAATGGTTATCGCACTCATCCCTGAGCCCATAGCTTGTGGAACTGCATAGGCAATTAAGCTGGCAATACACCCTGCAATTATTAAACGAGGAAACATACTTAGTGGTTTAAAGGTTTTAATAATCAGCATTAAATTTTGATTAAAAGCATAAGCCACCGCGCCCAGCCCCATGCCGCACAAAATTAAATAGGGGTAATGCCACCCACTTAAGGGGGCAATGCTTATTAGCGCAAGTTCTGAGCCTTCACCAAATACAAATTGAGTGGCTAATGCACCGGTAACGGCTGCGAGCATTATCGGCACAAAAATATGCACTTTGTATTCTCTGAGCACCACTTCCATTACAAAAATAACCGCAGCAAGCGGGGTATTGAACGACGCAGCAATTCCCGCAGCAACGCCACATCCACTGAGGGTACGCATAGCGTTGTGAGGTAAGTGTAATTTATTTGCTAATATGCTCGCCCCGGCAGCCCCCATGTGAACTGATGGGCCTTCGCGGCCAACAGAGAAACCGCTGATCAGCGCCAGTGCACCACCAACAAACTGATTAACCGTGTTATACAGTGGCATTTGCCCGTAATGGCGCTTAATTCTGTGTATTACAAAAGGAATACCTAAGCGGTAATGTTTAAAGCCAGTGAAAGCCGCAAATGTAGCTATTAATAACGCTGCAACTAAAGGCATTAATACCCGTTCTAAAGTGGGAAGGGTGGTAAAATCGTCAGGGGTTTCTAGAAATAAACTTTGAAAAAATAAAATGGTTAAACGAAACAGTATAATAAAAAATGCAGCAATTAATCCGGCACTTACGCCTAATAAGCATAATTGTACGGATGTTTTTGGTTTTGCTAATCGACGTCTCAGTCGCTCAAGCCACATGCTTTATTTCCCCGTAGCATTTTTAGGCGTCAAGTTTATCAAAATAGTCTAGGGAAGTCCTTGAGATTTTTAACAACAGATTAATTTAAATTTAATTTAATCTGCACCTATTCACAGAGTGAGCTAAACAAGCCATGTTATCATTGGGGCGTGGAAGCATGGATTAACTATACTTGATTAAAATACTCAGGTATTAGATAATCTCGCGCATTAGTATTAAGGTATTGAGGGTTATAAGATGTCTGAAGAATTACCCATTAAGTTTAGCGACGCAGCCGCTGTGCGTGTTAAACAGTTAATCGACGAAGAAGAAAACCCAGATCTAAAACTGCGTGTTTATGTCACAGGCGGTGGGTGTTCAGGTTTTCAATACGGCTTTACTTTTGATGAAAAAGCGAATCCTGGCGATTTAGAAATTGTTAAAAATGGGGTTACCTTAGTCATTGACCCTATGAGTATCCAGTATTTAGTTGATGGCGAAGTTGACTACACCGAAGGATTAGAGGGGGCACGCTTTTTTGTCTCTAACCCTAATGCCACAACAACGTGTGGCTGTGGTGCTAGTTTTAGCGTATAAAAATATCGTTATCCAAAAAAACCGCTTAATCAGCGGTTTTTTTATGTGCTTAAAAAATCATAACTCAGTTGGGCTGTACTCTGTTATTTGCATCATTAACACAAAAAAGCCAAGCACAAACGCAGAGAAAGCTAAAATATAGATAAAGCCTTTTTTACCCTGCTTTAATGGAATAGCATAATGGCGTAAAAAAAAGTACCAACCTAAGCACAAAATAATAGGTAGTAAAAAGAGTAGTCTAAACATGATTTGATCTCTATAAGCTAGGGTCAATAGACCTTAATAATAAACAGCTTATATTTAAATGAAACAAAAAAGTTATAAAATATTTAACCTTATTCAGACTTAGTAAATATTTGTTGTTAAACTTTAATCGTAGAATTACCAATTAATCATTCAGATCAACGGTGAATGGTATATAATGTATCCAAGAATGAAACGGGCAAGGTTTCATTTTTCACAATAATAAAGAGTTAGTACATATTTGAGTGTTTTTGTTGATTGAATTGTAAGCGTTTACACTGCGCCTTAGTTAGTGGCAGTGAGTTTATAGTGTTGATCACAATGAGCACTTGGTAATATGTACAGTTAAACAACGAGTAGGAGTTGTATATGATGGGTAAAACCGTATCTTCGGAAGAAAATGCAAAGTTAACAAAGTGGCTTAAAACTAAGCGCCATGAAAAAGGCTACACAATGCGCAGCCTAGCGCAAATTTTGGGTACGCCACATTCTTTTATTGGCAAAATTGAAAATCAAGAGCGTCGCTTAGATGTGATTGAGTTTGTTCGCTACTGTAATGCATTAGAAGTCGACCCGTATGAAGCATTAAGCTTAATTAAAGCTGACTAACGCTGTTAGGCTGTAATCGTAAAGTTAAATCTAACGTCTACAGCCAATACTAATGCAGGGATGCATTAGGTGTTACCTACTATGATAATTTTGCTCTAATGCATATAGTTTGTGCCTAATTAGATATAAAAATATTAATGAAGGTAAAACCATAAGTGCTGTTAAAACAAAAAATAATGACCAATTCCCCATTAGCCAATCATCGATAACTACGCCACTATAACTCGATAATAACGTACGTCCTAAATTGCCCAATGATGCTAATAGCGCATAATGGGTGGCGCTAAATGCTCTGTCACACAGCATAGATATAAAAGCAACCATCGCCACTAAAGACCAAGCTTGGGTAAAACCATCAACTACAATCGCCATTGCATATAAGTGTTCTTGTGGCCCTGCTAAGGCAATCCAAGAAAACATTAAGTTAGATGCAGCCATGGCTACGCCACTAATAAATAAGCCTTTTACTATGCCATATTTGTGGTTAAAAATACTGCCCAAAAAGGCAAATACAATGGTGATTAAACCCGTGCCCAGCTTGGAGTAATTTGCTATTTGGGTATTACTAAAGCCCACTTCTTTATAAAATACAATCGACATTCGTGCTAAAAATGCTTCACCAATTTTAAATAAGAAAATAAATGCCAGCAGTGCTAAAGCGGTTTTAACCCCATTTTTAGCAAAAAAGGTTTTAAATGGGTCAACCACGGTGACACCCAGCCATGCGAGTATTTTCGTTAGTGGTGTTTGTTTGCTTGCCGCAAGCTTTTCAAGGTAAACACGTTCTAGCTCGGCATGAACGGCTTCGCGGTTTGATTTTGGTTCTTTAGCCCAAAACACACAGCTAATTAATAACAGCATAATCGCTGATAAAAAATAATAGACCTGTGGCCAGTCTATGTTTGGCATATCTGCCATGTAAAAGGGCACAGCCCCTAATAAAGCATAACCTGTCCACCAACCCGATGTAGCCATTGCGGCGGCTGCGGTGGCTTTGTGAGATTCATTTTCACTAAGAGTGTCTATTCGAAAAGCATCTATAGCAATATCTTGCGTTGCAGAGGCTATGGCGATCAGCAAGCAAAGTGCGGCGGCAATCGCTAGGTTTGCTTTTAGATCAAGCCCTGCAAGTAGTAACGTGCCAAGTAAAATAAAGCTTTGGCAAAACAGGATCCAACTACGACGCTGACCAAGCCAGTTGTACAAAAAGGGCAGTTTAGTGCGATCTATTAAAGGCGACCATAAAAAATTGATACTATAGGCACCAAACACAATGCCAAATAAGCCTATCATGCTGCGACTCAAACCTTCATCTTTAAGCCAAGCCGACATTACCGAGCCAATTAACACCCACGGAAAACCACTGCTCATTCCAAATATAAAAACATTAATTAAACGTTTATCTTTAAAATAAGAAAAGTATTCGCGAACAGAAAGTGTGCTATTCATAGGGGCTCATTGGCTCATAGAAAGAGCAGCCAAAGCTGCTCTGATAAAAAGTTATAAAGGGACTTGCTCAAGCACCTTGATATTTAATATAACAACCGGTTTTTCAGGGACAAAGTTGTAGCCAATTTTGTCATTAAAACCCGTTTTTACAGCCATGATTTTATCGAGCGTCTCATAACCTTCCATAACACTGCCAAACACTGCAAATCCCCAATCTCGCCCTGGATTTAAATGGTCATTGTCATCCATGTTAAAAAAGAACTGACGCGTTCCTGAGTGTGGTTCTCGATCTTGATAGGCCATAGCAATGCTATACATATCGTTAGTTAAGCCGTTACCGCTTTCATTAAAAATAGGGTCGTTTTCATGCAGGCCATCGTAATCTTTATCATAACCACCGCCTTGAATTACAAAATCACGATCATTTTCTACATCGCGTTCTACACGATGAAACACACTGCCTTGATAGCTTTTATCAGACACGTAAGTCAAAAAGTTATTAACCGTAATAGGGGCTCTTGAGCGGTCTAGCTCAACCACAATACTGCCCAACGATGTCACAATTTCTACTCGAGGGAAAATATTATCTTTTTGCACAAAGCGGCCTTCTTGAGCCGCTAAACTATTTACGCTAAAAAATAAGCTTACGCAGATTAAAAAAAGTTGCTTCATTATTAACCTTCTAAAAATGCAATTAATTCAGGGTCAGATACAATGCGGGTAATTAACTGCTCAGTCAACTTATTGAGCTGACCTTCAATTTTTGCCCTATCATGACCAAGTGGTCCAGATAAATTAGCATTACCGCTATAACGCTTACTGAAATTACTGGTAGGGCGAATCACTCGTACTTCAAATTCAATCTTGGCATCACTGGTATGGCTCATTAGCTTTTCTGTAACCACAGCTTGCAGTGCGTGAATATCTAACTCAAAACGCAATTGCGCTAAATTAGAAATGCTAGCGCCATTGCGACTAAGCGCACTGTCTAATGCACTTTTAACTGACTCAGTAATACCCGTGCTGGCAATGGTTTTTGTTTTGCTTGATTCAATAAGCTTTAAGGTTGCACTGTCACCACGTAAATCAATCACGCTGGTGTTTAAGCTGTTATTGATTGAGCTTATTTGTCCACTTTTATAAACAGGATTGAGGATCAGTTGGTTAGGCTGGCTCGCACATCCCGAAAAAACCACTAAAGTACAACAGCTCAATAATATCTTTATGAGTTTCATTTATAACGTCCCACTATTTTTAGTTGCGCTGAGTACCACAAACTTTTTATTAGAGCCCAATAAAGTACAGTTACCAAACATACGGTTTAGTTTGTCGTGGTAATCTAAATGACGATTACCAATAATACGCAGCTCGCCACCTTCCTTTAATGTGTCTTTTGCTTGCTTGAACATTTGCCACGCGATGTGGTCGGTAACCGCTTGTGCTTGGTGAAATGGCGGATTACACAATACAATATCGGCACTTTCACGTTCAAAGTCAGTTAAACAATCATTCTCTATAAAAGTACATTGTTCAAACTTGTCTTCCATGTTTAATTCAATGTTGAGTCGAGCTGATTCAACCGCCATATACGACTCATCAACAAAGCTAATATGAGCATTAGGACAGCGCGCTAATGTCATTAAGCCAACCACGCCATTACCACAGCCTAAATCAATAATATTTTTTGCTTTATTTGTTTGCGGCAAGTAATTGAAAAAGAAACGTGCGCCAATATCAAGTGAATCACGCGAAAACACATTGGCATGATTACTTATTGTAAAATCAGTGCCTTCAAGTGGCCAGCTGACTGGGAAATCTGCGCCTTTATAACCGCCAGCAGCTTGGCTAATAATTAAACGTGATTTTTTTACTGCAAGACTTGTTTTCGTCTCACCAATAAAGTTTTCAAATGCTTTAATAGTAGAGTTATGCACGTCTTTAGTTTTTGCAGCACCAATAACTGGCGTATCTGGCGCGAGCACCTCGCTTAATTCAGATAGCTGATATTGTAAAAAAGCCAACGTGCGTGGTACTTTTACCAACACTAGGTCTAATTGCTCAGGCAGAGCCGATAAACTATCAAGCTGGCTAAACGCCGTCGTCGCGATTTTGTTTTCCGCTAAGTTATAAGCAGCCGCCTGATGGCTAATATATGAGTCGTTTACTGAACAAACTGTTAATTGTTGCTTGCTAAAGTAACAGCTAAGTGCACCAAAGCTGTCGTTTAAGATCAGTAACGAGCGACAATCAGGGTAGTGTTCATTAACATAGTCAATAAGGTATTCGTCTGCTGAATCCCACGCTTGTAAGCTGCGGTTTTTTTGATCCAAAGGAAAGCGTTCAAGAGTAAAAGTGTTATCGCCGAGCGTAGCTTGCGTAGTCATAATAGTTTAATGATCGGTAATCAAATGATAGGTAAATTCTAACATGCAACCGCCAAACGCCAACCCCCAACTGTTACCAAATGGCTTTTCTTATCAAAGTAAGGTACTTAGCGCACAAAAAAGCCTCGATTTATTTTATTATTTGCAGCAAAACCTAAATTGGCAACAGCCAAACATTACAGTGTTTGGTAAAACGGGGCCAATACCTAGGCTACAATGTTTTATCAGCGAAGAAAATCTTGAGTACGGTTATTCTGGGCATAAACTCGACTTAGAGCCTTGGCCAGACGTATTACTTGCCATGCGAACACGTTTAGAAAATCACCTACAGCAACCATTTAACTCAATTTTGGTTAATTATTATCGGGATGGCCACGATTGTATGGGTTGGCATAGCGATGACGAGGCTGAGCTAGGGCCTGAGCCTACCATAGCGTGTGTGTCGCTTGGTGCAGAACGGTTATTTAAACTTAAACACAAAGTAAGCAACAGCATTACTAACATCAAATTACAAAGTGGTAGTTGTTTAATAATGAGCGGACAGAGCCAACAAAATTACCAGCATGCGCTACCAAAACAAACAACACTTAAACACCCGCGGATAAGTTTAACGTTTCGCTATATTAATAATAGTTTCAGTTAAATAGCATTAGCCATGGTGTAGCCGCAGTTGTTATAGTAACCATATAACTGAATTTTGAGGGTGGTTTTTATGTCAATGCAACAACAAATACGTGACAAGCTAGCAAATGCTATTGCGTGTAAGCATTTAAATGTTATTAACGAAAGCCATATGCACAGTGCGGGGACTGAATCTCACTTTAAAGTGATTGTAGTCAGTGAAGAATTCGCTGGTAAGCGATTATTGCAGCGTCATCGTGAAATTAATGAAATTTTAAAAGATGAGCTGGCAAATCATATTCATGCGCTTGCTATGCACACTTACACTCCTGAGGAATTTACAGAGCACGACGGCGAAGCGCCGCAGTCACCTAATTGCATGGGCGGCTCAAAAGTTGGATAACAGGTAATAGTGGATTGGTTTGAGCAGTGAGTAACTGATCAGATCAGTTTTTTTTGTTTTAGCCTTTAAACTAGCGCTAATTTTTATTGTAAAAGATATAGGATGATCAATGGTCATTAAGCCTAAAATTCGCGGATTTATCTGCACCAATGCACACCCAGTTGGCTGTGCAGAGCATGTTCAAGAACAAATTAATTATGTTAAGCAGCAAGGAGCATTAAAAAATGCGCCTAAAAATGTATTAGTTATTGGTGCGTCTACAGGTTATGGCCTTGCATCTCGCATTACCGCTGCATTTGGTGGTGGCGCTAAAACATTGGGTGTGTTCTTTGAAAAAGAAGGCACTGAACGTAAAACAGGCTCTGCGGGTTGGTACAACACGGCGGCATTTCAAGCAGCCGCTGAAGCTGAAGGCTTATGGTCTAAAAATATTAATGGTGATGCGTTTTCTAACGAAATCAAACAAAAAACAATCGACACCATTAAAGCCGAATTAGGTAAAGTTGACTGTATTATTTACAGCTTAGCATCACCTCGTCGTACTGATCCAAATACAGGGGAAGTGTTTTCTTCAACACTTAAGCCAATTGGTAATGCGGTAACGACTAAAAACTTAAATACGTCAAAGCGTGAAATTGATGAAGTAACTGTTGAAGCAGCAAACCAAGACGATATCGACAACACCATTAAAGTAATGGGTGGCGAAGACTGGGAAATGTGGATTGACGCCCTTAAAGACGCTGATGTACTAGCAGATAACTTTAAAACAACGGCTTACACATACATTGGTAAAGAACTAACTTGGCCAATATATGGACATGCAACCATAGGTAAGGCAAAAGAAGATCTAGACCGTGCCACTGCAGCTATTAAAGCCGCTACCCAAGATTTAAATGGCGAAGCTTACGTTTCTTCACTTAATGCGGTTGTTACCCAAGCAAGCTCGGCAATCCCAATAATGCCGCTTTACATTTCGGCACTATTTAAAGTGATGAAGGCTGATGGCACTTACGAGGGCACAATTGAGCAAATTCATGCGTTATTTAATGAAAACCTATACGGTGATTCACCACGTTTTGATGAGGGCGGACATTTATTCCAAAACTACAAAGAGCTGGAAGATGACGTTCAAGCACGTGTTCAAACTATTTGGGATAGTGTAGACACAAGTTCAATTGATGAGTTAACGGATTACGTGGGCTACCATAATGAGTTT
This sequence comes from Pseudoalteromonas sp. S1610, assembly GCF_005887465.1. GTDB lineage: Bacteria > Pseudomonadota > Gammaproteobacteria > Enterobacterales > Alteromonadaceae > Pseudoalteromonas > Pseudoalteromonas undina. The sequence goes on from NZ_PNDI01000001.1 coordinate 89,457, forward strand.
TTACGCCTGTTTGGTTTTGGCATTGATACGGTTGATTATGAGCAAGATGTTAATCCTGTTGCGCCAATTGCAAATATGATTGATTAATCTGTCGCTAGTAATCCAATTTTGAAAAAGTCGCCTAGTGCGACTTTTTTGTTTTTTAGCCTTGATTTGAAAAAAATTTTGCTATTTGTTGGTTTATTTACCACTTTGGTCTAGCTTGTATTTTATTAATTATGAATTACAAAACTAAATAAACGTTTCTCTCGTATAATTTTCATAAATACACTCGCATAGTCAGTCACAATAATGTTAAAATCAAAGCAATATGTGAGGAGTTTTACTGCGCTGCTTGTTTGGTATCTATAGCGAGTCATTTTATAGCTTGCAATAATACAAATAGCGGCGTGGTTGGTACGATTTTTCAGTTTCTTTCCGTTAATGTAGTGCAAGTGCGTATGATCAATATAAAAAAAGGTCTGGATTTACCCTTAGAGGGCGCACCTCAGCAAGTTATTCATGATGGTTCTGCCGTCAAACGTGTAGCTGTGCTAGGTGAAGAGTTTATCGGTATGCGTCCAACCATGCATGTTCGTGTGGATGACCAAGTCAAAAAAGGCCAGGTACTTTTTGAAGATAAAAAGAACCCAGGCGTATTATTTACTGCACCAGCTTCTGGTACAGTAAAAGAAATTAATCGCGGTGCTAAACGTGTTCTGCAATCTGTTGTTATTGAAGTAAACGGCAGTGAGCAAATCACCTTTGGTTCTTTCTCGGAAACTGAGCTTAACAGCTTAGACCGTGAAAAAGCTAAAGAAGTACTAGTTCAATCGGGTCAATGGACAGCACTTCGTGCTCGCCCATTTAGTAAAATAGCGGCGTTGGATGCAAATCCTAGCTCTATTTTTGTGACAGCTATCGATACCAATCCACTTGCTGCAGATCCTGCAGTAGTTATTGCTGAAAATGCGAAAGCGTTTGAAGCAGGTTTGGCTGTTGTGTCACGTTTAACCGATGGCAAAGTATTTGTTTGTAAGCAAGCAGGCAGTCAAGTTCCTAGTTCACCTATTGCTCAAGTAGAAGTACATGAGTTTGGTGGCGTGCACCCAGCTGGCCTTGTTGGCACACATATCCATCACCTTGACCCAGTATCTGCTAGTAAGCAAGTTTGGCACATTGGTTACCAAGACGTTATTGCGTATGGTCACCTTTTCCTTACTGGTGAAATTTACACAGACCGTGTGATTTCGCTTGCAGGTCCGCGTGTTAAGAATCCTCGTTTAGTGAAAACACAATTAGGTGCTTCATTAGATGACTTAGTAGCAGGTGAATTAGAAGACGGTGATAACCGTGTTATTTCTGGTTCTGTACTTGCAGGTGCTACGTCGTCTGGTGTTCATGCATTCTTAGGCCGTTACCACGTTCAAGTATCTGTATTACTTGAAGGTCGCGAAAAAGAATTGTTTGGCTGGATTGCACCAGGTAGTGATAAATTCTCTGTAACGCGTACATTCTTGTCTCACCTTACACCGAGTCGTTTATTTAAAATGACAACGTCTACGGGCGGTTCAAAACGTGCCATGGTTCCACTTGGAAGCTATGAGCGTGTTATGCCACTTGATATTTTGCCAACGCTTTTATTACGTGACTTATTGTCTCGTGATTTAGACAGTGCAATTTCATTAGGTGCGCTTGAATTAGATGAAGAAGATTTAGCGTTATGCACCTTCGTTTGTCCTGGCAAATACGAGTACGGCGCTGCCCTACGCGATTGCTTAACTACGATCGAGAAGGAAGGCTAAAATGGGCTTAAAAACTTTCTTAGAAGATATCGAACCACATTTTGAACCAGGTGGTAAGCATGAGAAATGGTACGCGCTGTATGAAGCTGCTGCGACTATTTTTTACACGCCAGGTTACGTAAATAAAGGTTCAACTCACGTTCGTGATAACATCGACCTAAAACGCATGATGATTTTAGTGTGGATGGCGACGTTCCCTGCCATGTTCTTTGGTATGTTCAATATTGGCCATCAAGCTGCAATTGCACTTGGTAATGGCTTTGAGCTAGCGAATATTTGGCAAGTAGGTTTATTCCAGTTACTTGGCGGTGAATTAACCGTTGATGCAGGCTGGGGGGCGAAAATGTTCTACGGAGCCTGTTTCTTCCTACCTATTTATGCAACTACCTTTATTGTTGGTGGTTTCTGGGAAGTGTTATTTGCTTCTGTGCGTAAGCATGAAGTTAATGAAGGTTTCTTCGTAACTTCTGTATTGTTCGCATTAATTCTGCCTGCAACGATTCCTTTATGGCAAGTTGCGCTAGGTATTACTTTTGGTGTAGTTATCGCAAAAGAAATATTTGGTGGTACAGGCCGTAACTTCTTAAACCCTGCGCTTGCTGGTCGTGCGTTTTTATTCTTCGCATACCCTGCACAAATTTCAGGTGACACAGTATGGACTGCCGTAGATTCATTCTCTGGCGCGACTATGCTTGGTCAAGCGTTTGCTGGTACGTTAAATTACGCGACTGATATTGAGCTTTGGTGGAATGCGTTTTACGGATTCATTCAAGGTTCTATGGGCGAAACGTCTACACTAGCTGTACTTATTGGTGGTTTATTCCTAATCTACGTGCGCATAGCGTCTTGGCGTATCGTGCTAGGTGTATTCCTAGGTATGGTAGTAACCTCATCAATACTGAACACCATTGGTTCTGAAACCAATGCGATGTTTGCTATGCCTTGGTACTGGCACATGGTATTGGGTGGTTTTGCATTCGGTATGTTCTTTATGGCAACTGACCCTGTATCTGCTGCATTTACTGATAAAGGTAAATTAGCATACGGTGTGCTTATTGGCTTTATGGTTATCATGATCCGTGTTGTTAACCCTGCATACCCAGAGGGCATCATGCTAGCAATCTTATTTGCTAACTTGTTTGCACCTTTATTCGATCACTTTGTAGTGCAAGCTAATATCAAGCGGAGGTTGGCACGTAATGTCTAGTAATAACGAATCAATTGGCAAAACGCTAGCTGTTGTTGTCTCATTATGTTTAGTGTGTGCAGTTATTGTATCGCTAACATCTGTACAACTACGCCCTCTGCAAAAAGCAAATAAAGCAAAAGATATTCAAAGCAATATCTTAGCTGCTGCTGGTATTGGCAAAGTTGATAACGTTGCCGAAACGTTTGATGCTAAAATCGAAACTCGCTTTGTTGATATGCAAAGTGGTGAGTTTGCTGAGCCGGTAGAAGATTTTGACTTTGAAAAAAGCAAATACGATGCTGATTTAAGTAAATCTTTAAAAGAGAATGGTATTAAAGACATCGCCGGTATTCAACGTATTACCAAGCGTGCGCCTGTTTATATCTCTAAAAAAGACGATGGCTCTACTGATGCAATCATCCTTCCTATTCAGGGTTATGGTTTATGGGGTTTAATGTACGGTTTTATCTCGCTTGAAAGCGATGGTGAAACTATTAAAGACATCATTTTCTACAAACATAACGAAACACCTGGTCTAGGTGGTGAAATTCAAAACCCACAGTGGACTGCAACGTGGGAAGGTAAAGAGTTACCAATCCAAATCGTTAAAGGGACTGCAGCCGGTGATGAGCATAAGATCGATGGTCTTTCAGGTGCTACATTAACGTCTAATGGTGTTGACCATGCAGTTGATTTTTGGACTGGCGAAAATGGCTTTGGCCCTTTCCTTGCGAAAGTACGTAAAGGAGCATTGAACTAATGGCTGATACTAAAGAAATGAAGGCGGTCCTATTTGGTCCAGTTTTCGCTAACAACCCAATCGCATTACAAGTACTTGGTATTTGTTCTGCGCTAGCGGTAACGTCTAGCTTAAAAAATGCATTAATCATGTCAATTGCATTGACCTTGGTAACTGCATTCTCTAGCCTTTTTATCTCGACTATTCGTAACCATATCCCATCATCAGTACGTATCATCGTACAGATGACGATTATTGCATCATTAGTAATCGTGGTTGACCAAGTACTACAAGCTTTCTCTTACGCTACGGCAAAAGAGTTATCAGTATTCGTTGGTCTAATCATTACTAACTGTATCGTAATGGGTCGTGCTGAAGCTTATGCAATGAAGTCGCCGCCATTAATGTCTTTCCTTGATGGTATTGGTAATGGCTTAGGTTACTCTGTAGTGTTACTTACTGTTGGCTTTATTCGTGAGTTATTCGGTAAAGGTTCACTATTCGGTGTTGATATTATTCCATTAGTACAAAATGGTGGTTGGTACCAACCTATGGGTCTATTGATCTTACCACCGAGTGCATTCTTCATCATTGGTTTATTCATTTGGGTACTTCGTACTTATAAGAAAGACCAAGTAGAAGCTAAAGCGTAAGGGGCGATAAGTGGAACATTATATTAGTTTATTTGTAAAAGCCGTTTTTATTGAAAACTTAGCGTTAGCATTCTTCCTAGGTATGTGTACTTTCTTAGCCGTGTCTAAAAAAGTAACTACATCAATTGGCCTAGGTGTAGCGGTTATTGTTGTATTAGGTATTTCAGTACCGGTTAACAACTTGGTTTACCATGCGGTATTAGCACCAGGTTCACTAGAGTGGCTTGGTTACCCAGAAGCAGATCTTAGCTTTTTACGTTTCTTAACTTTCATTGGTGTTATTGCAGCACTAGTGCAAATTCTTGAAATGGCATTAGATAAGTTCTTCCCACCGCTTTACAACGCATTAGGTATTTTCTTACCACTAATCACAGTTAACTGTGCAATTTTTGGTGCGGTAGCCTTCATGGTTGAGCGTAACTATAACTTCGGCGAGTCTGTTGTTTATGGTATTGGCGCTGGTGTGGGTTGGGCGCTTGCAATTACATTACTTGCAGGTATCCGTGAGAAAATGAAGTATTCAGACGTACCAGATGGTTTACGTGGTTTAGGTATTACCTTCATCACTGTTGGCTTGATGGGTCTTGGCTTTATGTCATTCTCTGGTATTTCACTGTAATAATAGCGAGGTCAATCATGGATATTTTCTTAGGCGTTGGTGTTTTTATCGCTATCGTTGTAATACTAGTTTTAATCATCATTGGTGCTAAATCTAAGCTAGTTGCAAGCGGTGATATCATCATCGGCATTAATGGCGATGCAGACAAAGCCATTAAAACATCAGCAGGTAGTAAGCTATTAGGTGCACTATCTGAGTCAGGTATTTTCGTATCTTCTGCATGTGGTGGCGGTGGCTCTTGTGGCCAGTGTCGCGTACACATTAAAGAAGGCGGCGGTGATATTCTGCCAACTGAACTTGACCACATCTCTAAAGGTGAAGCACGTGAAGGTTGTCGCCTAGCGTGTCAGGTTAATGTTAAAAACGACATGGAAATTGAACTTGAAGAGTCAATTTTCGGTGTTAAAAAATGGGATTGTGAAGTTATCTCTAACGATAACAAAGCGACGTTCATTAAAGAACTTAAGCTACAAATTCCTGATGGCGAGTCAGTGCCGTTCCGTGCGGGTGGTTACATCCAGATCGAAGCGCCAGCTCACCATGTTAAATATGCAGATTTCGATATTCCTGAAGAGTATCGTGGCGATTGGAACCATTTTGGTTTCTTCGATCTGGAGTCAAAAGTAGACGAAGAAACAATTCGTGCTTACTCAATGGCTAACTATCCAGAAGAAGAAGGCATCATCATGCTTAACGTGCGTATCGCTACGCCGCCGCCAAGAAACCTAAGCCTACCATGTGGTAAAATGTCTTCGTACATTTGGTCACTTAAAGAAGGCGATAAAGTAACTATTTCTGGTCCATTTGGTGAGTTCTTCGCTAAAGACACAGACGCTGAAATGGTATTCGTAGGTGGTGGTGCAGGTATGGCACCAATGCGTTCACATATCTTTGACCAACTTAAGCGTTTAAACTCTAAACGTAAAATTAGTTTCTGGTATGGTGCACGTTCTAAACGTGAAATGTTCTATGTTGAAGATTTTGACGGCCTAGCTGAGCAAAACGAAAACTTCGTTTGGCACACAGCGCTTTCAGATCCGCAACCAGAAGATAACTGGGAAGGCTACACAGGCTTTATCCATAACGTGTTATTTGAGAACTATCTTAAAGATCACGAAGCGCCTGAAGATTGTGAGTTCTACATGTGTGGTCCTCCAATGATGAATGCGGCTGTTATCACTATGCTTAAAGACTTAGGTGTTGAAGAAGAAAACATCTTACTAGATGATTTCGGTGGCTAATACCCAAACTGATTAAATTTAGTTAAAATACCAGCCTCGTCGCATTTTATGTGACGAGGCTTTTTTATATTAATTTTTAACCTATTAAGTAGGGTTGTTATGAACAAAGTAAATACTCCCCAGGGCATAATCGCCTTATTTATAATCACGCTGACTTTACTATTATCTGGATGTGGAAAATCAGTCCCAGAGGAAACCTACTTAGAAGGTAAAACGATGGGTACAACTTACCACATTAAGTTTTACGCTGAGCAAGTTGACCCTCAAGCAGTACAAGCAGAAATCGATGCGGTTTTAGTTGATATCAACCAGTCTATGTCGACCTATATCGAAGATTCTGAAATAAACACCTTTAACCGTTTAGATGCCAACGAAGTAATGCCAATCAGTGATGACTTCAGGGCAGTTATTAGTGAATCTATGCGTATAGGTAATTCAACTAAGACCCTAGATGTGACTATGGGGCCGTTGATAGATTTATGGGGGTTTGGCCCAGATAAAAAACCAACAAAGCGCCCAACGAATGAAGCTCTGGCAAATATGATCAATAACATTGGTATAGATAAGTTGGTCCTTAACGAGCAAGGCTTAGCAAAAACGATGGCTGATTTAGAGTTGTCGTTTTCAGCTACAGCAAAAGGATATGGTATTGATAAAGTGGCTGAGCTATTACAAAGCAAAGGCATTACAGATTACATGGTTGAGATTGGCGGGGAGTTACGTATTGCTGGTACAAAACCAGACAATCAAGCATGGCGAATAGCAATTGAACAACCTGATGCAAACCCAGGTGAGCGAAAAGTACACCGTGTACTTGCACCAGGCAATAACGGTATTGCCACCTCAGGTGATTATCGAATCTTTTATACAATGGATGGCGAAACCTATACTCACCTTATTGATCCTATGACAGGGATGCCAATTAAGCATGACTTAGTTTCTGTTACAGTTTTACACCCTAGCGCTATGACGGCCGACGGTTTAGCGACTGCTTTAACGGTTATGGGAATGGAAAAAGCACAACGTTATGCGCAGCAGCATGATTTACCAGTGTATTTAATTGCTAAATCGCCTGATGGTTTAGTCACTTATTCAAGTCCTGCGTTTAAGCCTTATTTATAGTCTTTAGGTTTATATCCTTAGCATGAGGGTATATAATATACGGAGCTCAAATACGCTATTTGAGCTCATTTTATTGCTGAACAATAGGGGCTAAGCAATGTCACTTTTTTTTCTAACCTTTGGCTTACTTATTTTAATTGTCGCTGCGATGGCGATAGGCATGATAGTTCAAAGAAAATCGATGGCGAGTAGCTGCGGAGGCCTAGGCTCTGTAGGTATTGATAAAGCGTGTGATTGCGATGATCCATGTGATAAACGCAAAAAGCGTCTAGCCAAAGAGCAAGTATGGAAAGAAAACCAAATTCTTTAAATAGATTTATTTCTGTTTAAACAAAAAACCTCTCGTAGCTCACTACGGGAGGTTTTTTATTTATATCGCCATAAATAAATCACCAGCTGATAAAATAATCGTGTTTTTATCTTGAACAGAAAACTCTCTTTGTTATACTCATGCCCGAACTTTCAGTAAGTTTTGAAAGTTCTATTGATGCGGATCAAAACTAGCTTAGCCAAATAGTGCTAATGCGTTGAGACTGTATTTCATGTCACTGTATAAGGCTTTACGGCTGCAACCTGTTTTTGTTGCCACGGTGTATGCCAAATTTTGTTATTAGTCATTTTAATAGGTTAATGTTTTTGAACTCATTTTCTTTGTTTCATACCAGCGCTTTGCTTACCTTAGGTAAGTCAGTGTTGCATGAGCGCTTTAATAAAGCGAAAAGAGGCGTGAGTGTGGCTATAACATTATTAGTTTTTAATGCCGTTATGTTGCTTAGTGGCGCTATTGAGGATGCCTTTAGGCTTGAAGCATTGGTGAGTGATGGCTTTTTTATAGAGCCATTATTACTGACTATTGCTGAATTCTTAGCTCATCCTATCTTATCGTGTCAGTTACTTATTGGCCTTTGTTGGCTATTGTTCCACATGTTTCCAGCGCGTCGTGCTGGAATAATCCTCCGTAAAGCAGCCTTTGCTTTTAGCGAGGCTAAAGTTCATCAACCCGTGCAAGCTGCACATGGTTGTCGTGCTCCACCTAGCTTTACAGGTTGTCTGTTTACCCATTAATTTTTATGGGTATAGGTTACACCTGTGGTATCTAATTATTTATTCTTGCTGTAAATAACGATTACTTTCATTGTAGCTTAGTGTTTTTACACACTCTCAGCCAACCACACCTCACCCAAGTTAATTTTTATTGCGTTATATTAATGTGTTTAAAAAAGCTGGGTTGGTTCTGCTAGGTGTTTTTTATTAAGCCAGTAGTCAATACTTCATGCTTGCATTCGCTCTGCATTATTTGTAATTCAATCTTAATTAACTTGGGTTTTTATCAAATATCGTTGCTAAATATTTTTGGCAGCTAATAAAAACTCTTTAGGTTTTAGGATAGTCCCTTGTTAATTCGTAACCTTTTTAATATTGCTTTAGCTAGTATGGCGCTGATTTTATCAGGCTGTAATGGCGGGGTACTCGACCCAAAAGGGCAGATAGGTATTGATGAGAAAAATCTGATCATCATCGCCACTGTGCTTATGTTGTTAGTTGTGATCCCCGTTATTGTGATGACTTTATATTTTGCTTGGAAATACAGAGACACACAAAACCATGAAATTTACGCACCAAAATGGGCTCACTCTAATAAGATTGAGGCTGTTGTATGGGCGGTTCCTATTGTTATTGTTGTTATTTTAGGTGTGATCACCTGGCAGTCAACTCAAGAGCTTGACCCTTATAAACCGATAGAGGGTAAAGGTGAACACTTAACTGTTGAAGTGGTGTCACTTAATTGGAAGTGGTTATTTATTTACCCTGAGCAAGGTATTGCTACGGTAAACGAATTGGTATTTCCTGCTAATGTTCCGGTTGAATACAAAATCACCTCAGAAAGTACCATGAACTCGTTTTTCATTCCCCAGTTAGGTAGTCAAATTTACTCAATGGCGGGCATGGAAACTAAGCTGCATTTAATCGCTAATGAGCCAGGCACGTTTAAAGGCTTTTCGGCTAATTACAGTGGCGCCGGTTTTACTGGTATGAAATTTAATGCCATCGCAACACCAACAAAAGCTGACTTTAGCCAGTGGGTTGAGCAGGTTAAAACCAACGCTAATAGCCTTACTCATGCCAATTATGTTGAGCTTGCCAAAGCGAGTGAAAACAATCCCGTCGCTTATTATGGCAAGGTTGATGACGGTTTATTTCATACCATAGTGATGAAATACATGCAGGCGCATGGCGATATGAACAAAAAACATCACTCGATGGGTAAACATCAGCAGATGAGTAATGAGCATCAGGCAATGGGTAATCATTCAATGCCATCATCACACGGCCAGGGCGAGGAATAATCATGTCGTTTTTAGGTAAATTATCTATAGATGCAATTCCGTTTCATGAACCTATTATCATGGTTACCATGGCGGTGATTGCTATTGTCGGGCTTATTATAGCCGGACTAATAACAAAATATAAAAAATGGGGTGTGCTTTGGCGCGACTGGATCACCTCGGTTGATCATAAACGCTTAGGCGTCATGTACATTTTATTAGCGCTAATCATGCTGTTTCGTGGTTTTTCTGATGCCATTATGATGCGTGCGCAGTTAGCGCTTGCTACCAGTGGTGCACCAGGTTACCTGCCGCCAGAACATTACGACCAAATATTCACCGCCCATGGCGTTATTATGATCATCTTTATGGCAATGCCATTTATGATTGGTTTAATGAATATTGTTGTACCACTGCAAATTGGTGCTCGCGATGTGGCTTTTCCATTTTTAAATAATTTAAGTTTTTGGTTTACTGCCAGTGGCGCAATTTTAATAAATTTATCACTTATATTTGGTGAATTTGCTAAAACAGGCTGGGTTGCTTATCCACCGCTGTCGGAGTTGACCTTTAGCCCTGGGGTGGGGGTCGATTATTATATTTGGGCCTTGCAAATATCGGGGCTCGGTACGCTATTAACCGCTGTTAACTTCCTAGTGACAGTATTTAAAATGCGTGCCCCTGGTATGACACTGATGAAAATGCCAATTTTCACATGGGCATGTACATGGGCAAATATCTTAATTGCGGCATCATTTCCAATTTTAACCGCAGTGCTGGCCATGCTAACGCTAGACCGTTATTTAGATTTTCACTTCTTCACTAATGAAGCAGGCGGAAACGCCATGATGTATATCAACCTGTTTTGGGCATGGGGTCACCCAGAGGTATACATTTTAGTATTACCAGCTTTTGGTATTTTTTCTGAAATAGTGTCGACCTTCACTGGTAAACGTTTATTTGGTTATAAATCGATGGTATATGCCAGCGGTGCCATTTCTATTCTTGGCTTTATTGTATGGTTACACCACTTCTTTACTATGGGCTCAAGCGCCAATGTAAATGCCTTCTTTGGGGTGATGACCATGGTCATAGCTGTGCCTACTGGGGTTAAGTTATTTAGTTGGTTGTTTACTATTTACCGTGGCCGTTTGCGCATTACTGTACCGGTACTTTGGACGCTTGGTTTTATGGTTACCTTTAGTATTGGTGGTATGACGGGGGTATTACTGGCAATCCCTGGTGCCGATTATGTATTGCATAACAGCTTATTTTTAATCGCTCATTTCCATAACACCATCATTGGTGGCGCAGTATTTGGCTACTTAGCCGGATTTGTTTTTTGGTTTCCAAAAGCAATGGGCTTTAAACTTGATGAGCGTTGGGGTAAAGCGTCATTTTGGTGTTGGTTAATCGGTTTCTTCGTAGCCTTTATGCCATTGTACGTACTCGGCTTTTTAGGCATGACGCGTCGCTTAAACCACTCTAATAATCCTGATTGGAATATCTGGCTTTATATTGCTGCAGTGGGCGCCGTGATTATTATGTTCGGTATTATTTGCCAAGTTATTCAGCTTTATGTGAGCTTTAAAAACCGCGAAGCGCTTGATGATACCACTGGCGATCCTTGGAACGGTCACACCCTTGAATGGTCAACGTCATCACCACCGCAATACTATAACTTTGCTGAAATCCCGCATGTTGATGATATTGATACATGGACTGATATGAAAGAAAAAGGCCTAGCTTATCAAGGTAAATCTAGCTATAGCCCAATTCATATGCCAAAAAATACCGCTTCGGGTGTGCTTATTGCTGCGAGTTTAACGGCGTTTTGTTTTGCCATGATCTGGCATATTTGGTGGCTAGCAGGGCTTGGTTTTATTGGCGCGATTGCGCTGTTTATTAACCGTGCTTACACCAGTGATGTAGATTACTACGTGCAAAACGATGAAATATTACAAATTGAAGGCGCGCATATTGCCAGTAATACGAAGGAGGTAAGCGCATGAGTACGTTATCTGCAACTCAAGGCCATGTAAATTTAGAGCCTCATAGCGTAAGTCATACGCATGAACATCACGATACCTCTGGCGATACAATCTTTGGTTTTTGGCTTTATTTAATGACCGATTGCCTTTTATTTGCCTCATTTTTTGCAACCTACGCAGTGCTTTATATGAACACTGCAGGTGGTGTATCGGGCAAAGATATTTTTGAGCTTGATTTTGTTGCCGTAGAAACTGCGGCGCTACTTATAAGTAGTATTACTTTTGGTTTTGCCATGATTGCCGCTCAAGGGCAAAAAAAGGCGCTGACGCTTGGTTGGCTCGCGGTCACTTTTTGTTTAGGCGCGGTGTTTATTGGTATGGAAATTTATGAGTTTCATCATTTAATTGTTCATGGCAATGGCCCACAGCAAAGTGCTTTTTTAACATCGTTTTTCTCATTAGTGGGCTTGCATGGTTTACATGTAACTGCAGGCCTTATCTGGATGAGCATAATGATGATTGAGGTGATTAAGCGCGGTTTAAGTAAACAAACCGTCACGCGCTTAAGTTGCTTAAGCTTATTTTGGCACTTTTTAGATATTGTGTGGATTTGTGTATTTACCGTTGTTTATTTAATGGGGGCAATGTAATGAGCCATAGCGAAACACATGCTTTAGAGAAAATGCAAAGCCAACATCATGATCAGTCACACGGTAGTGTTAAAACATACCTAATTGGCTTTGTATTGTCAGTGATTTTAACGGCCATTCCATTTTGGATGGTGATGGAGGGCGACTTTTCAAAGGTCACCACACTTTGGAGTATCGTTACTCTAGCAATCGTGCAAATTTGGGTGCATTTAAAATACTTTTTACACCTTAATTTCACCACTGATGAAGGTAAAGCGAATACCTTTACCTTCTTGTTTAGCGCGTTGATCATCGTCATGGTGGTTGGACTGTCTGTTTGGATCATTTATGAATCAAACGCAATGATGATGTACTAGAGGTTTCAGATGTTTCGTCGTTATTTAGCTGTTACTAAGCCAGGTATTATTATGGGGAATTTGATCAGCGTTGCCGGTGGTTTTTTACTCGCCGCCCGCGGTGATATAGACCCATGGTTAATGTTGGTTACCTTGGTTGGTTTATCGCTTGTTGTTGCATCGGGATGTGCCATAAACAATGTTATTGATAGAGACATTGATGTTGCCATGGCGCGCACTCGCTCACGTGTGACTGTAACGGGTGAAATGTCTGCAAAAGCCGCTTTAAGCCATGGCGTGTTATTAGGGCTAATTGGCTTTGGCTTATTAATCGCCTTTACCACTCAAGCGGCGGTATTTTTTGCCGCCTTTGGCTATGTTATCTATGTAGGGGTTTATAGCCTCTACATGAAACGCAACTCTGTTTACGGCACCTTTATTGGTAGTCTGTCGGGCGCAGTTCCACCTGTTGTTGGCTATTGCGCCGTTACGGGTGTGTTCGATATAGGCGCATTAATACTGCTGGTGATGTTTAGTTTGTGGCAAATGCCGCATTCATATGCGATTGCTATTTTTCGCTTTAAGGATTACCAAGCCGCTAATATTCCAGTATTACCCGTGGCGCAAGGTGTTAATAAAGCTAAGCGCCATATTGTGCTTTATATTGCAGTATATGCCTTAGTAGTGATGTTATTGCCAATTAGTGGTTATACCGGTGCTGCCTTTATGGCCGTTGCCTGTATCACCAGTTTTTGGTGGTTACTCATGGCACTTAGAGGGTATCGCTACAACATAGACACCACCCGTTGGGCACGCCAAGTGTTTGCGTTCTCAATTATTAATATTACCGCTTTGAGTATTGCCATGGCGGTAGATTATCAAACAATTGCGCCACAGTTAGTGGCGCTAAACTGATCTTATCTGATCAATGAACCGAGTTAATTCCCAAAGTTAACCAAAGGCTCTGAGCATTGCGAGGAGCCTTTTTTCATTCCTAAAACAAGGCCGCTATTGAGTCCTTATTGGCATCTACCAGACTTTGTTTTATTTTATTTCTTATAGCGGCTGATTTATTTTGACTGAGTTTGAAGTTACCTTGCCAGTGAATTGGCGTAAGCTCTATAAAACTCAGGTGTTGATACATTGTATTGCGATGCTGCTCAGGCACTTCATCAATTTTCCACTCAGGCTCAAATGTTTTCTCAAAATGACTAGTAAGGGTTCGCATTACGAGATCTTTTTTTAGCTCATCTTTAATAATATGTACTTTTGCAGTCACTAACACCGATGCGTAAAGCCAGCTAGGCAATGTTTGATTATCCGCATAGGAGGGTGATAAATAGCAATTGTCACTATTAAAGAGTAAATTCACCTGTTTATTATCAAGCTTTGATAGTGGATTATGCTTTGCTACATGTGCAATAAACATATTTTCTAAAGAGTTGAATAACATAGGTACATGACAAATGTTATTTAATTGACTATTTGAGCAGGGCATAAAAATAGTTGCTAATGGAAAGTTATTAATAAGCGCATGCAATTGCTCGGTATTTTTTTGCATAAAGTGCTCGGGTGGGTACATTATAATTGCTCCTCAAGTCGTAGCTTTATAGCTGGCCATTGTTCGTCAATAATGCTGAATTTTGCGGTGTTGCGATATGAACCATCTTCTAGGCGTCGGTCTTTTTGGGCGATTCCTTCAAACTTAGCGCCTAAACGGGCAATGGCATTGCGTGATTGTTGATTGTGCTCATGGGTATTAAAGCTAATCCGTACTAAATTAAGCTGATTAAATGCATATCTCAGAAGTAAATATTTTGCATGCGTATTTACGTATGTCCGCTGTGCAGTGAAGCTGATAAAGGTATGGCCAATTTCGGCGCTTAAGTTGTCACTGTCTAACCTAAATAAACGGGTTGTGCCAACAACTTGCTGTGAATGTTTATCAATAATGGCAAATACCACTTGCTCGTTTTGATTAAACTGCGCGCTATGTGTAAACCATTGCTCCAACTTAACTTGAGTTTGTGCGTAATTACTTAATACCCACTGCCAAATTTGTGGGTGTTTACCTGCTTGATATAGACCCTCGAGATGTTTGAGTTTAAGTGGCTCTAAGGCAACCTTGTTGGTTTGATGAATTTGCGTTGTGAACATTATAAGCCCCATATTTTGCTATTTATTCATAACAAATGTACGCTTTATTGGTTTATTAAAAACAACCAAAATTTAATTTTTACCTATACCAGTTTGGAAGGTGTTTATGCAGCCACTTAATATAAAGCTCACTAGCCAGAGTAAAGCTAAATACCTGCAAATAGCAGATGCACTTAGGGAGTCGATTATAAAAGGGGACATTCTCGCTGGCAGCAAACTCAGCTCTGCACGCGATATGGCACAAGCATACGGATTAAACCGTCATACAATAATGAATGCCCTACAACTTCTTGTCGCAGAAGGATGGTTGGAATCCTATGAACGATCAGGCTACAGCGTTACCAATACATTGCCTATTCAAAACAGTATAAACACTGCCCAGTCTCAAGCATTGGATCCTAAGCCGTATCGATTTGCTACCACGCTTACGGTGTCAGAACCTACAATGGACTTAAATCACTATGCTTATAACTTTGCTGGAGGCTTACCCGATTTAACATGCTTTCCCTATAAAGAATTTAAACGCTCTGTAAGTCATGTGTTTAATCATTTAGATACCAGCCAATTTCACTATGGTAATGTGGCTGGGGAGCCTAATTTAAAATCGCAAATTAGTCATTATTTACACAAAGCACGAAACCTAAAAACAGCCGATATTCTTATGTGTAATGGCTCTCAAGAAGCGCTTTTTTTAGTATCAAAAGCCTTTATTAATAAAGGCGATTATGTTGCAACCGAAACCTTAGGTTACCCGCCTGCTCGTAAAGCATTTGCAGCATGTGGCGCGCAGCTTATAGATATAAAACAAGATGATGAAGGGTTGTGTGTTGATGATTTAAAAACTCAGCTTGAACGCTATCCCATTAAACTTCTGTATTTAACGCCACTGCATCAATACCCAACGACTGTGACCTTATCACCCACCCGGCGCTTACAAATTTATCAGCTGTGTTATGCCCATAATGTGATGATTATTGAAGATGACTACGACCATGAATTTCACTACCGTTGCCAGCCTTTGCAACCCATGGCTGCCGATGACCCCGCAGGCATTGTGATATATCTATCAACGTTTTCAAAAATTATGTTTTCAGCAGCAAGGATTGGTTATATCTGTGCAGCGCCTGGGGTAATCGCACAATTAACCGCATGGAAGCAGCTAATGAACCATAAAAATGATGTGGTTATGCAATTAGCTGTCGCACACTGGATGAAAGAAGGTGGTTTTGAACGCCATTTAAAGCGTATGACAAAGCTCTATAAGCAGCGCTATGAAGCGATGGGTGATTATCTAACGCAGCTGCAATTATCAGGCTATCCAATTGAATATATAAAACCTGATGGTGGTATGGCTATGTGGGTTAATTTAAATAAACCGGTGGATCAATTAAAGCAAGTACTACAAAGTAAAGGTGTGTATATACAGGTTGAGCCTGAATTTTACTTTAAAGACTCAGAACGTAGCTTAATACCTAAGCAACATAGTTATGTACGTTTAGGATTTGCTGGGCAATCAACTTTGGCGATGCAAGCTGGGCTTAAATTGATTGCTGAACACGTTTTCAAATAAAGCTTATTTACTTAAGCTTTCAGCATCATAAAACATCGGTTTCAATGTGCCACAATTTATAAACTTATAATTTAGCTCACCAGCAGAGGGCACTTCAGTTGAGGTGCGAAACTTTTGTAAACAGGCACCACTTAAATCAACAAACATAATATGATGATAGCTTGGTGGTTGAGTTATTTGGTGAATGTAAATACGCTCGTTATTTTTTAGCGTAACCATGTCGTACTGTTGCCATTTTGAGGCTGGGCTTAAATCAGTTAGCTCACGAGTAAATAACTGCTCGCTAAGCTCTATTAATTTATCGCTGTAAACTAAGCTACCTCCTTGTCTATAATCTCCAAGATACACATCTGCGGTAATCGCGACTTCTTCGCCTCGCATTAAGCGTTGAATATTAAACGGCTTTGATTTTACTGTAACTAACTCAGCATCACGTACTAAATCTAAAAATGGAATATCAGATACATCTACCTTGTACATAACATGCATATCAAAGGGAAGCTCAAAGCTTGGAATGTTAATGGCGTATACACTTGAGCCTTTATTAACCAATACCATGGCATGCTCTGCTTCATATTTGGGGTTTAATGGCGGAAGTTCTGGTGGCTCTTCGGCATTAGCAAGCGAGCTGGTACAAAATACAATGCTGATAAATAAAGATACGAAGTAGGGTAGCCGCATAATAACCTCAATTAATTTATAGATATAAAGTGTAGTATACATTTATAAAAAATTATCTTTAGTTAAATTTTAGTAAGGCTTAAACGTGATACACACTAAAGCTTTAGTGTGTATCAGTATATTTAGAGTTAGCTATTATTTAATTGCTTTTTTCACTTCTCGCCAGTCAATAACTTTAAAGTTTTGCGGTTGCAGTGGCATGCGGTTGTAGCCGTCTTGCACTATAAGCATGCCCTCAGGATAACCTGGTAAAGCTTTAGCTGTAACGGTTAAACCGTCCGTCTCACCTACGCCATCAATGCCTTTATCTAGGTTAGCAATCACATTAAACTTACCTGCAAAGCTTAGACTAGGCTGTGTATCATCTGATATGTTGTAAAGCACATAGCTATTATCGCCTTGGCTTGATACCACTAAATAGCGCTTATCATCAGCATGATAAATTTCCATGCCTTCAACATCTGCCACCAGTTGCTCATTAACACTTTGTAGCTTTACTGCTTTGTTTCCAGAGGTAGGCTCTGCACCGATATACCAAATACCTGCATCTTCTTCACCTGCAAATAATTGGCCTAGTTTATCATCAGCACTACAGCCTTCAGGCTGACTTGGTAGGGTAAACTCTCTGACCAATTCACCTGTTACGGAATTAGCATTACCAGTTAATTTGTATTGTTGAAATAAACCTGATTTATCATTAACAAATACGTAATGGCCAGACTTAGACGAATACATACACATGCCGTAAATCTCAGGTAGGTTAGTCGCGACCTCTGTTACATGGTTTAGTTTGTTATCGCCATCAACAGTAAATACGCTAATGCTATTAAGCGTACGGTTGCTGGCAGTGATCCACGTATGGGTTTCGTTGTTTATACCTTGATGTTGGCGCACATCAACGTTATTTAAACGGCCAACATTAAGCGACTGTACTTTGTTGCCAGCAAGGTCATAAACCATCAAACCACGGCGTTTATCTGTGCCTAAAATTAAGCTATTTTTAGCATCTTGCTCATTTATCCAAATTGCTGGGTCATCTGCTGCATCACCAAACGCTGCAACCGGTGTGGTTTGTGCGCTGGCATGAAGGTGAGTCATAGCAACTTTGCTATTTGAGACAGAAGTTTGCGCTGCGTAGTTAACGTTTGCTTGAATGTAAGCGCCGGTTTCATCATCAATCAAAACTAGCTGCGCTTGATTGTCATTAATAAAGCTTGCTGCAACAGACTCAATAGTGTGCTCACCTGCAAGTGACCATTGGCTAAGCGTGTCTGTTTGAGCTTGGTAAGCATAAACCACATTACCATCAGTGGCACTCAGCCATAAAGTACCGTCTTGTGATACTGATAAAGCACCAATCTCACTGTTTAATTCGCCGTATGGCTGTACCAAAGCAACAGGCTGCTTATTGGCATCTGATTCTGCATCAGCATTAATGGCCCACACTCCGAGCTCTGCCTCACCCACATACAGAGTTTTGGTGTTATCATTAACAGCACAGCCTGAAGCCTCAGTGACCGCTGAGAATTCACGTACTGCGATATTTTTAGCTTGGTTTGTGGCTAGATCATAAATAACAGTTTCGCTGATCAGGCCTCGAACATCCGGCACAAACGCTGATACAGTCTCGGTATTGCTGTTTTTAAATAAACACACAGCATCAGGTTGAGCTTGAGGCGGGGTAATACGAGTGAGTTCATTAAGCTGCCAAGTTTGGCCATTTTTTGTAAGCTTAAAAATAGCTACGTTGTCTTGGCTTTTATCAAGGCTGGCGAGTAAAAATTGCTGCGCTGATAATTGTTTTAGTGAAATTGACTCAAAGTTACCGGCTAACAGCACACGGCTTTTCTCGTTATCGGCAAGTAATAAGCCCTGGCTTTCGCTCGCCATTAGCCACTGATTATTACCTAGCGCTGCTGCTTGTGAGCCTTGCATGTTTTGTTGTGGGCCAAATAACTTAGCCTCAACAGCTGGCTTTGCTATTTCTGTCGTGTTTTGGGTATCGTCATTACTTGTACAACCGCCAAGCGCAGTTACAAGCACAGCACTTGATAGTACCGCTGAAATTGTATTTAGTTTAAAGTTCATTATTTTATCCTTTACTTATCTATGTGCTTTTCAGTGCTAAAACGTACTTCACCAAGGTGATTAATCGCGCTTACACTGAGAGTTTCGCCATTGATAGAGACACTTAAAAAACCCGGTGTTGCTTCTGCGTAGCGGGTAAACTCACGTTGTTTTACAAACCGTGCTTCACTGCCACCACCAGAGACAAAGTGAGCCACCTTGCTATTTTTTGGTTGATTGTATTGCAAGTCGTGCTCGTGCCCTGCGATATAAGCGTGCACATTATGACGCTCCAAAATAGGTTCTAAAATGTCGCGAAGCCCTTGGTTGCGGCCAAAGCGTTTACCACTTGAATAAAGCGGGTGATGGCCTACCACAATTTTCCATTTTGCTTTACTGCCAGCAAGTTGGGTTTCAAGCCAATCCAATTGTGTTTGATAACTTTGCCCTTGGGTTGAACGGTATTTTTCGCGGGTTTTATATTCAGGCTGAATTGGGTTGGTATCTAAAAACACCATTAACACGTGCTCGTTGTTTTCAAGCGCAAATGTTTTACTGTAGTACCTTGCAGGTAACTGCCAACGTTGACTTTTTGCGGTGTAGTCAATTTGTGCTTGGGCATTACCCAAGTAATCGTGATTACCTAAAACAACATACCAATCTTCAAATGTGTGTGGGCCATGGTATATGTTCTCAAAGGCTGATTGCCAAAGAGGATCGTTCACACTTGCCACGCCATTTGGGTAAAAGTTATCGCCGGTCGAGACAATAAAATCGGCATCGGTTTGGTACATGGCTATTTCTAGTTGGTGTGCCACTTCTTTTTGATAAAAGTGGCCGTTGTGTCCCCAATCACCAATAACCATAAAGTTAAGGCTATTAGGCAACGTAGTTAACTTGGCTATTTTTTGTTGTTGGTATAGCGCATCTTTATAAACAACAGGCTCGTTTGCACTAAGCGCTGATGAGCACAGTATCGCGGCCATTATGAAAGACAATTTAAACATGTTTTAACTCCAAAAAAGCACGCGATGGTTTGCCATTACGTGCTTAAAATGACAATACGTGCGATTAGAATGCGTAACGCAGCATTACTTGAATCACTGGGCCTGCTTCTTCCGATTCAAGCTCGTACTCATCAAAGGCACGATTGTTTTGATCATCAAGCGAGTCAAACTTGTTGAAGACTTCATCTTTACTGGCATCCAGTAAGTTTGAACCTACAAGGCGTAGAGTGATGTCATCCCAGCGCTTTTCAACGAAAAGCTCTAAATCAGCACCGTAAGAGGTTGTTACTTCTTCACCCACAAAGCGTCCGTATGCATCACCTTGGTTACGGTACGTTGCCCCAAATGATGCGCGTAGTGTTGGTAAATCTTGGATAAAGCCAACGTTATAAACATAATCCGATTGGTCATTAAATTTACGCTTACCAAAGCTATCTTCAACTTCACTATCAAGCCAAGAGTAATTTAAGAAGATACCTGTGTTAGGCATGTTTAAGGAGCTCAGTGGCGTTGATAAATCAAACTCAATACCTTGAACTGTGCCATCACCAGTATTTTGTGGTTGCAGTACAAATGTGCCTTCGCCTTCTGAGCCTTCAACACCGGTACTGGCAATTTCAATAAGGTCGCTAACGTCACGGTAAAATACGTTTACACCTACAACGCCACTTTTACCTAAACGGTATTCGTAACCTAAATCGATACCCCAAGATGATTCTGGTTTAAGGCTTGGGTTGCCTAAAAAGTCATTATCAGCGAGCTCTTCTTCAAGTAGGGCGGGTGTCATGTAGTCAAAGTCAGGGCGACGTAAGCTGCGAGCAACAGAGGCGCTGACTCGTCCGTTATCACTGACGCTGTAACGAAAGTGAGCCGACGGTAAGAAAAAGTCATAATCATTTTCGGCAGTAACGCCTTCATTGGTATCGGTAATACTTGAGTCAGTTGACTCCCAGCGCACCCCCATCTCCCATGAGAACACATCCGCTTCATGCTTGATTAGCGCAAACAAGTCAAAACGGTCTTCTTCAAGTTTATTAACACCGCCGTCTACTGGTTCAAATTCGTTATTAAATTGTGCTAATGACATTGGCGTCTCGCTAAATTGAGCCCATCCAGTCAGTGTTTGCTCACTTTCATCTTCAGCGACAAAAATAGCTGTGTCGCGTTCTTTGCCTTGCACAAAAGCACCAAACTGAACTTCTTTCGAGTCACCTACCAGTAAGCTGTGCTGCCATTGTAATGACCATTCTTTATCATCGATATCAACGGTTTCTTCTGCTTCTTCAAACACCATTGGGAGCTCTGAGGTATCAAGCTCAACTTCTTGTTCGTAAACAGACTCTTCAAAGCTGGCATAGCCTACTTTAAATTTGCTGGTACCGCCCAGTAGGGGTAATTCATAGCCAGAATTAATGTTGTAGTTGGTTTGATCAATAAACGAAACGTTTGCGTTATCTGAGATTAAATTACCACCCTCAACGACAGAGCCTGAGGTTGCAGATGCGTCGTCGTATTCAAAAGAGCGCTCATCTTCGGTACGAACGGTATCAACCCACATGGCGCTAATATCAAACTTGCCGCCGTTATCAAACACCTTTTCAAAGCTGGCATTTAATGATGTGTCATCGCCATCACGAGTATCAGATTGATCTTCACGGTTATCAAAATCGTCTGTAGCGTAATTCGGGTTATTTTCAGGGCTATCGCCATAACGTCTGCTTGATTTTTGTTTTGGGTTATAACGACCTTGTAAATTGGCACCTACTAGTAAACGGCCACCTGCAAACTCAGTACCGTAAACGCCCGCAAAGCTTTCTTTTAGTTCGCCGTCATCGTAACGTAAGCCACCAGCGCGAATATAACCGCCGTCTAAGCTATAGCCATCGCGAAGTACAATATTAAGTGTGCCTGCTATAGCATCGGCAGAGCGGTTGGCACTTGATGAACGAATAATTTCTACACGCTCAATTAATTCTGCTGGAATACGGTCGACAAAAAATGAACGGTCAGCACCGGCGCCCGGAACTTCTTCGCCATTAATAAGTACTTTTGTGTAAGCAGGGCTTAAGCCGCGCATACGAGCGCCGTCTGATTCAAGTACGTCAGATAAAAAAGTCACACTAGGAACACGCTTTAGCGCATCACCGGCGGTGAGTGGTTCAAAACGTTGAAAGTATTCTTGTGAATATTCAAGCGTTGGCGCTAGTTCTTGCGAGCGGTTGCGATAACCAATCTCGCCATAGACCACAAGCTCTTCAGAAACCTTTACTTCAGGTTCTCTTGGTGATGTTTGTTCTTGTGCATTTACGCTAACACTAAATTGGCTCAGTGCTAATGCCGCCACAACAGCATTTAACTTAAATTGTTTCATTGATTTGCTCCGGTTGTCCTTGGTTTGGTGAGCAAACTAAAAAAAGTTAATGACGCTAATGTGACAGCTTTACAGTTAATTCCTGACAAAACGCCAACTTAGCGCTTTTTAAACAGACATTTGAGCTGTTTAAACACGGCTCTAGCGCACTAAAAATGGTTATTACTAGGTTAAATACCTAAAAATTTTAATCTCAATGTCATATCAATGAGCCAAAATGACTCTGCCTAATAAATCAGTACCGCGCTAGCATACGCATAGTGTAAACCTTAGAAGACTTAAACAATGCGATATAACCCATTTACCAGCCATGCAAAATTAACTAATACCATCATTTTATTATTGGTTATTGCTGTAGCAATATGCGCTTACTTTGGCGAACTTAAGCAATGGCAAGACATTGCGTGGCTCGATATTGTTGGTGAGGGCGGTATAGTGTTGATGACCCTCAGCTGGATAGTTGCGTTACTTATTTCACGCCCGCCAGGCAAAGTAACTACCTTATTAGTGTTAGGTTTAGGTTTGTTTATGTTCTCAGCCACGCTCGATTTACTCGATGAGTGGTTAAAACAACCTTCACAATTATGGCTCACCTGGTTTGAGTCACTGCCAGCGCCGTTTGGTATGTCGCTTACCAGCGCAGGGCTTTATTATTGGCATCAAGAGCAATTTGTTTTAAATCGTCAATTGCGTCGTCGTGAAGCGCATCTTCGCGAACATGAAAAAGTCTGCCCTGTAACAGGGTTATACCGAGTTAACTACTTACATTCACTTATGCAGCAACAACAAACAGAGCAGCAAGGCGGCACTTTAGGTGTTATTGATATTCGTGATTTTGCAAAGTTTAATGCGCAGTTTGGTTTTAGTGAAGGTGATAGGTTACTGCGAGAAGTTAGTGATTTATTAGTAATGAATTGCCGTTTGAATGATGTGCTTTGTCGCTATGCTGGCGATTGTTTTATTGTGCTTATGCCGAATACCAGCCAAAGCCAAGCCAAAGAGTTACTAGCGCAAATGAAAGCGGCGCTTAACCATTGTGCGTTTAAAGTTGCAAAAAGCAAAGGCGCACAGTTTCAGCATATTTTAACCGCCACCATGGCAATGGATTTAGCGCAAGATCCAGTGCAGCAAACCAGCCAGTTACATCAACAATTACAACAAGAAAAGGCGCTTGTAGGTGCAGCAGTATATTAGCCTAGATGATAAATACCTCAGCGCGGAGGGAATGATCACTGCGCTGGTGGAGCTTGCTCAAGGACGAGGGATCCCGCTGCATAAATTGCTGCGTGGTACGGGTATTTTTGAGCAAGATTTATATGATCTATCACAGCGCTTTAGTTTATCGCAGTTATTGGCTTTAATTAGCCAGTTTAAAGCCTTAATGAAGAGTAATGATAGTGGCTTTTTACTGGGTCATCAATTGGTTAATGACGTTAGCCCAGCAGTGCAAAGTGTGCGTTTAAGCCCCAGTTTAGGTATGGCTTTAAAGCAATTACAACAAATTAGTACCGTTATTGCCCCTTTATTATTTACCCGTAGGCATATATTTAAAGACGATTTATATCTGTACTTGCAACCGAGTATCGGTATGGACGAGTCATTAAAAAATTATTGTTTTGAAATATACAGCGCTGCGTTAATGAGCTTACTAAAACGAGTATGTAATGTGTATCCACATTGTTATTTTGACTTTACCTGTAAACGCCCTCGGCATATTCAAGAATATGAGCAGCACTTAGGCTTACGAATACGGTTTGAACAACCCTATACCCGTTGGCACTTTAATAAACAACTACTTAAGTGCACAAACCCAGAGGCTAGTCAGCTTAGGTGGCAGCAGTGCATAGCGCAAAGTGAGTTACATAAGAATGTATCACAGTCTTTTGTTGAGGCTGTGTGCCAGCGCATTTACCGTGATAAAAACAACAGCCTTGCTAACAGTGCTGAGCATTTTGCCATGAGCTCTGCTACGTTTAAACGTAAGTTAAAACAACACGGTGTCAGTTACTCTCAATTACAAGATGAGCAAAATAAACTAAAAGCTCTGCATTTACTGGGGGTGTGCCAGCAAGGTAATGAACGTGTGGCTGATCGGCTTGCATTTTATGATATTCCTAACTTTCGCCGAGCATTTAAGCGTTGGACCGGCATTACGCCAAGTCAGTTAAAAATATAATTAAAAACTAGCCGCTTGCTCTATAACAATGCCATGGCGCTTTGCTAGGCGCTGATGATCTCTGTCATAGCCTCCACCAATCACAGTGGCAACAGGAGTATTATTTGCAAGGCAGCGTTTAAGCACTAAGTGATCGCGCTTTTCTATCCCTTGCCAACTAATATCCAGTTTGCCTAAGCCATCCTCTTGCCAAATATCAACGCCAGCATCGTATAAAACAAGATCCGGGTTAAGCTCGTTTAATAAAAATTGCAGCGTATCGTCAACAATACCTAAATATTCAGCATCTTGCATATTATTGGCTAAACCAATATCTAAATCGCTAGGGGACTTTCTAAATGGGAAGTTTTTTTCACAGTGTATTGAACAGGTAAACGCATAAGGTTGATGGGACAACATAGCTGCGGTGCCATCGCCTTGGTGAACATCTAAATCAAAAATCAGTACGTTGGTCACTTCACGATTTTGAATTAACGTTTGTGCGGTAAAAGCTAAATCGTTCACCATACAAAAACCCGATCCAAAATCACTGTGGGCATGGTGAGTGCCGCCCGCTAAATGGCACGCAAGCCCATTTTTAAGCGCTAAACGCGCGGTTTGCAGTGTTCCTAGCGGGGCGGTAAATGTGCGGTTCATTAGTGCTTGTGACCAAGGCAGGCCAATACGGCGCATGGCTTTTTCGTCTAGGCGGTTATGCCATAAATCGTGAATGTAATTTTCACAATGTACTATTTCTAGCTCTTCTACACTACCATGTGGTGGCTCTATGATATTACTGCCAGCAAGTCCAAGGGTTTTAACATGCTGGTGTAGCTGAGCAAATTTACTCATTACAAAGCGATGCTTGGGATCAAAACTAAACGAGTAGTTAGGATGATAAACTAAAGGTAGATTGGGGTTTAAACTCATATCTGCGTCGTTTAATTATTTTTGATTATGGTAATCAACTTCACGCAGTGCGTCTATTTATGTTTGGTGAATAAGCGTTTCAAGCTCGCGGTGTAATAATGTTTCATCAGCAAGGTTTAGCTCAACTAAACGCTTTAAATGCGTGATACTGTCTATATCAATACTATGGCATTTAAGACCAATATGGTTTTCTTCTATGTGACGAATAACCACCGGCATTTTTATTTCAATATCGCTTTGTGGCAAAGTAAAACGTAGTACTGCTTCGTCATTTTTGTTCCCAGTAAATGTATCGCTTTTAGTAATAAGCGCACCATGTAAAGAGATATCTAATAGAGTGCATTCATACTGGCTGCTAGCCATAACTAATTGCGCTGCAGTAGAGAACATAATACGAGAAAATTGCCGACGGTTTTGCATAATAATCTTATAAAGCTGTTATTTATAATAAGCATAGCTGGTAATGCCCAACACGCCAATTTGCTTAAAGATAAAAATAGCTCGCATAAAAAAGCCCCGCATTAAATGCAGGGCTTTTAACTTATTCACTGTGGCTGTTAGCCAATTTTTTTATACTTTATGCGCTTAGGCTGTGCAGCTTCTGCGCCAAGAGTCTTTTTAAGCCACTCTTCGTATTCAGTGTAGTTACCATCAAAGAAGTTAATTTGGCCTTCGTCGCGGTAATCTAAAATGTGTGTAGCAATACGGTCAAGGAACCAACGGTCATGCGAGATACACATTACACAACCTGGGAATTCTAAAATAGCATTCTCAAGAGCACGTAATGTTTCAACGTCCAAGTCATTAGTTGGCTCATCCAGAAGCACCACGTTGCCGCCTGCTTTTAACAGCTTAGCTAGGTGTAAACGGTTGCGCTCACCGCCAGATAAGTCTTTAACAAACTTTTGCTGATCGTTACCTTTAAAGTTAAAACGGCTAACGTAAGCACGGCTTGGGAACTCAAAGTTACCAATTTTTAGTACATCTTGGCCGTCAGAGATTTCTTGGAATACCGTTTTACTTTCGTCCATGTTGCCACGGAACTGATCAACAGTTGCCAGTTCTACTGTTTCACCAATGCTAATATTGCCGCTATCTGGCTGCTCTTCACCGCTTAACATTTTGAATAGCGTTGATTTACCTGCACCATTGGCACCAATAATACCCACAATAGCGCCCTTAGGCATGCTAAAGCTTAAATCATCAATTAAAACGCGGTCGCCAAAGCTTTTACGTAAGTTGTTTACTTCTAATACTTGGTCACCTAAACGTGGGCCAGGTGGAATAAACAATTCGTTGGTTTCGTTACGTTTTTGGTAATCAGACTGTTGTAGCTCGCTAAACTGCGCCATACGTGCTTTTGACTTAGCTTGACGACCTTTAGGGTTTGAACGCACCCACTCAAGTTCTTGTGCAATTGATTTTTGACGTGCTTTTTCAGATTTTTGCTCTTGTTGTAAGCGGGCATCTTTTTGCTCAAGCCAAGACGAGTAGTTACCTTCCCACGGAATACCTTCACCACGGTCAAGCTCTAAAATCCAACCTGCTACATTATCAAGGAAGTAACGGTCATGCGTTACTGCCACAACAGTGCCTTCGTAGTCATGTAAGAAGCGCTCTAACCAGGCAACCGACTCAGCATCTAAGTGGTTAGTTGGTTCATCGAGAATCAGCATGTCTGGTTTTTCAAGTAACAAACGACAAATAGCAACACGACGGCGCTCGCCACCCGATAGGTGCTCAATTTTAGCATCCCACTCAGGTAAACGAAGTGCATCGGCAGCACGCTCTAATACGTTATCGATATTATGACCATCGTGGGCTTGAATAACCGCTTCTAATTCACCTTGCTCTTTAGCCAGTGCGTCAAAGTCAGCACCTTCCATTGCGTATTCGTTATACACTTCGTCAAGGCGGTTAAGGGCATGTTTTACTTCACCTACAGCTTCTTCAACAATTTCACGAACTGTTTTGCTTTCGTCCAAAACAGGCTCTTGCGGTAAGTAACCAATTTTAGTGCCTGGTTGAGGGCGAGCTTCACCTTCAAACTCTTCATCAACACCCGCCATAATGCGAAGTAGTGATGATTTACCAGAACCATTTAAACCTAGCACACCAATTTTTGCGCCTGGGAAAAAATGCAACGAAATATCTTTTAAGATAGTGCGTTTTGGTGGCACAACCTTAGATACTCGACTCATCGAGAATATAAACTTATCAGGTAAAACCATGGAAGAAGCCTTCAAATAATAATAAAAATTTCAATGCTGTATTGTAGTGGCTCACAGGTGAAACAGTCAACGAATGGCACTGTTTTAAAGTACATATTCAATTTATATAAGCTGCGTGAATAAATTCCATTTAGACATCTATACATCTAGAGGTTGATATTTTTGGCATTCTGTTCATAATGAGAGCGTATTAACTCTCGGTTTTTATGAGCAGGAGCTTTAAGAATGCCAATTACAGTAGAAGACGAATTGCCAGCTATTGCACGTTTACGTCATGAAAACGTGTTTGTAATGCCAAAAACGCGTGCAAAAACCCAAGAAATACGCCCTATGCGTTTGGCTATTCTTAATCTTATGCCTAATAAAGTAGAAACCGAGGTACAGTTTATTCGCTTGTTGGCTAACTCTCCGCTGCAAGTAAATGTTGAGCTATTGCGCCTAGACACGCACCGCAGTAGTAGCAACTCAGAGCAACACTTAGATACTTTTTATCGTTATTTCTCAGAAGTAAAAAACAACAACTACGATGCACTGTTAATTACCGGTGCACCGCTCGCACATTTAGAGTATGAAGAAGTAGCGTATTGGGAAGAGCTCAAAGTAATTATTGATTGGGCCGAGCAACATGTAACTTCTACCTTGTTTTCGTGCTGGGCTGCCCACGCGGCCTTATTCCACCGTTATAATTTAAAGCGCAATTTAAAAGACAATAAACTCTGTGGGGTGTTTACCCACCAATGCTACTTTGCCCATGGTGCACTTACCCGCGGCTTTGACGATACCTTTTTAGTACCCCACTCACGCTATGGCCACATAGATATTAATAAAATAAACGCCTGTGAAGAGCTGGTGGTATTAGCAGGCTCTGAACGAGTAGGGGCGTATTTACTTAAAAATAAATCGGGCAGCCAAGTGTTTATTACCGGCCACCCCGAATATGATGCCGACAGTTTAAAAGCCGAATATGAGCGCGATTTACAAAAAAGTCCCGATGCGCCAAAGCCCGAAAACTATTTTCCTGATGACGATGTCAGCAAACAACCGTCTAAAACATGGCAAAGCCACGCGTTTTTACTGTTTTCAAACTGGTTAAATTATTACGTTTACCAAACCACACCCTATGATATTAACTTAGTTAGCCAAGACGTAAGGACTAACAACTATGCCGAATAATTCTCAAAACAATAAGCATCAAGAGCTGAGTGCTGCGCTCAAACAGCGCATTTTAATTTTAGATGGTGCAATGGGAACCATGATCCAAGCGCATAAGCTTGAAGAGCAAGACTACCGTGGTGAACGTTTTAAAGATTGGCACGTGCTTATTAAAGGTAATAACGATTTATTAAGCCTAACCAAGCCTGAAATTATTACTGATATACACCGCAGTTTTTTAGCCGCCGGTGCCGATATTATCGAAACTAACACCTTTAACTCGACCACTATTTCGATGGAAGATTACGACATGGCGAGCATAAGCCGTGAAGTTAATTTAGAGTCAGCTAAGTTAGCCCGTACTGTATGTGATGAATTTAGCGCTAAAACCCCAGAAAAACCGCGCTATGTAGCGGGTGTGTTAGGGCCAACATCTAAAACCTGTTCGTTATCGCCGGATGTAAACGACCCGGGCTATCGTAATATCACCTTTGATAAGTTAGTGACTGCGTATGTAGAGTCTACTCTTGCATTAATGGAAGGCGGCGCTGATTTAATACTTATCGAAACCATATTTGACACGCTTAATGCAAAAGCCGCCTCATTCGCGGTAGAAGAGGCGTTTGAACAAGCAGGGCGTACATTACCAGTGATGATATCAGGCACTATTACCGACGCCTCAGGCCGCACGCTTTCAGGGCAAACCACCGAAGCATTTTATAACTCTATTCGCCATATTAAGCCGCTTTCAATTGGCTTAAATTGCGCTCTTGGGCCAGATTTACTGCGCCAATACGTTGAAGAGCTATCGCGCGTGTGCGAAACCTTTGTCTCTGTTCACCCTAATGCGGGCTTACCTAATGAGTTTGGAGAATACGATTTAGAAGCAGACGACATGGCAAAAGAGATCATAGATTGGGGTAAATCGGGCTTTATTAATATTGTTGGCGGTTGCTGCGGCACTACGCCTGCGCACATTCGTGCCTTTGCCAAAGGGCTTGAAGGCGCAGCACCACGAAAATTACCAGAGCTTGAAGTGCGTATGCGTTTATCAGGCCTAGAAGCCTGTAACTTAAATTAAGGAGCCGCCAATGACCCAACAAATTGCAGTATTTACCAATGTCGGCGAGCGTACTAACGTAACTGGCTCGGCCATGTTTAAACGTTTGATCATGGAAGAAGACTACGAAACAGCCCTTAATGTAGCTCGCGAACAAGTAGAAAATGGCGCACAGGTTATTGATATCAACATGGACGAAGCCATGCTGGACTCAAAAGCCGCCATGGTTAAGTTTTTAAACTTAATTGCCTCAGAGCCTGATATTTCTAAAGTACCTATAATGGTCGACTCCTCAAAGTGGGAAGTTATAGAAGCAGGCTTAAAGTGTATTCAAGGCAAGGCCATTGTTAACTCCATTTCACTTAAAGAGGGTGAAGAGCCGTTTATTCGCCAAGCTAAAATTATAAAACGCTTTGGCGCCGCCGCTGTTGTAATGGCGTTTGATACCGAAGGTCAAGCCGATACTGCCGATCGTAAGTTTGAAATTTGTGAGCGCAGCTACCGTATTTTGGTCGACGAAATTGGCTTTCCGCCAGAAGACATTATATTCGACCCCAACATATTTGCCGTTGCCACCGGCATAGAAGAGCACGACAACTACGCCGTAGAATTTATTGAAGGCACCCGCCGTATTAAGCAAAATTTACCCCATTGTAAAGTGTCAGGTGGGGTGTCAAACGTATCGTTTTCGTTTAGAGGTAATAACCCGGTACGCGAAGCGATTCACTCGGTATTTTTATATCATGCGATAAAAGCGGGTATGGATATGGGCATAGTAAACGCAGGGCAGCTTGCGGTTTACGACGACATCCCCGAGGAACTTCGCAAAGCCGTAGAAGATGTAATTCTTAATACCGATCCAGGTGCAGGTGAGCGCCTTGTTGAACTTGCGCCTAAATATTCAGGCATGGCACAAGCTGAACGCGTAGAAGATTTAGAGTGGCGAACATGGCCTGTTGAAAAACGCCTAGAACACGCTCTAGTTAAAGGCATTACCACTTTTATAGATGAAGACACAGAAGAATGCCGTGCTGGCGCTGATAAACCTATTCACGTGATTGAAGGGCCATTAATGGATGGCATGAACGTGGTTGGGGATTTATTTGGCGCGGGTAAAATGTTTTTACCCCAAGTGGTTAAGTCGGCCCGTGTAATGAAACGCGCGGTCGCCTACCTTGACCCATTCATTGAAGCCGAAAAAGAGGAAGGCGCGACCAACGGTAAAATTGTTATGGCTACCGTAAAAGGTGACGTGCACGATATAGGTAAAAACATTGTAGGCGTAGTACTGCAATGTAATAACTACGAAGTAATCGACTTAGGCGTAATGGTACCTACCGAAAAAATACTGCAAACAGCAATTGACGAAAAAGCCGATATTATAGGCCTTTCGGGCTTAATTACCCCATCACTTGATGAAATGGTACATGTTGCCAAAGAAATGAAACGTCGTGGCTTTGAGCTACCACTCATGATTGGTGGGGCAACCACCTCAAAAGCGCATACTGCAGTTAAAATAGAGCCGCAGTACGACAAAGGCGTGGTGTATGTAAATAACGCCAGCCGCGCCGTGGGTGTGGTGTCTAATTTATTATCAAAAGAGTATAAAGCAGAATTTTTAGCTAAAACCACCGCCGAGTACGACAAAGTACGCGAACAACAAGCACGCAAAAAGCCGCGCTCAAAACCGGTTACCATACAGCGCGCCCGCGATAATGCAGCAAAGCTCGATTGGGATAACTACACGCCACCCGTGCCGAAAAAGCTGGGCGTGACCGAGTTTAAAAATGTATCAATCGCGACTTTACGCAAATACATAGACTGGACGCCGTACTTTATGACCTGGTCAATCGCCGGTAAGTATCCGCGCATAATGGACGATGAAGTAGTGGGTGAACAAGCACAGAGCTTGTTTAAAGACGCCAACGATATGCTCGACGACCTTGAAAAATCAGGAACTTTGCAACCACTAGGTGTAATTGGTTTATTCCCTGCAAACCGCGTGGGCGATGACATAGAAATTTACACCGACGAAACCCGCAAAGAGCTATTAACTACTTCGTGCCATTTGCGCCAGCAAACCGAAAAAACCGACTTTGCTAATTACTGTTTAGCCGATTACATTGCGCCAAAAGGTACGCCAGATTACTTTGGTGCGTTTGCGGTAACAGGTGGCTTAGAAGAAGACGATCTTGCTGACGCGTTCGATGCCAAGCAAGACGACTACAATAAAATAATGGTAAAAGCGGTTGCCGACAGGCTTGCTGAGGCCTTTGCCGAATACCTGCACGAGCAAGTGCGTAAAGAGTATTGGGGATATGCACCCGATGAAAACCTGCCTAACGATGAGCTAATTCGCGAAAACTACCAAGGTATTCGCCCAGCACCGGGTTACCCAGCGTGCCCAGAGCACACCGAGAAAAAGAAAATTTGGCAGTTGCTCGATACCGAAGAACGTATTGGTATGCAGCTCACCAGCTCGTACGCCATGTGGCCAGGGGCTGCTGTTTCAGGTTGGTATTTCTCACATCCACAAGCGAAATACTACGCGGTAGCGGCAGTACAAAAGGATCAGGTAGAAGACTACGCTAAGCGAACAAATATGACGCTCGCAGAAGCCGAAAGGTGGTTATCGCCTAACTTGGGGTATGATCCAGAATAAAAGAGCAGCAGTAAAAAGTTGAAGCGGTCAGTTTTTAGCTGTCAGCAATCAGTAAAAGAAAAACGAGCCAAATTAGGCTCGTTTTTTGTATGAGACTATTTATTTCATGGCTATAGATGAAATAAATAGGCCACCTGTACCTATCGTCAGTAAATAAATGCGTTTTAATCTGTAAAAGTTTGTCAGCTCTACTCAATAGAAGTTATTACAGTTATTGTTACTTGTTAATGTTTTGGTCTGACATAGGAGGCATATCGTTTATACATTTATCTTAACATTGTTTTTATACGTGGATGTAAAATAATTATAATACCTTTAGGTTATTATAATTTTATATTTAAGAGGTTAGACTCAAGATAAGTCTTTGTTCGCTATAAAAACAATAAAAAAGGATTGAATGATGTCGTTGGAAAGGACTATTAAGTTTATGCGAGACCTATACTCACTTGTTGATATGAGTCCATTGACGTGACTTATATATTTACAAAAACTGAGCGCAACAATTTAAAAGCATCGGTCTTTGAGACAAAGTCACTTTTATATTTGGCTGCAAATACAAAAAAGTACGCGGATATTACCGTACTGACCGTTGATTGTTTTAATGATGTTGCAGGTATGTGTGATAAAGAGAATCTATGGGACGTCCAATCGAAAGGTGAAAAGAATTTAACCCCTCTTAAAATTGGTACCTATTTAATAACTCTATACGAAAATTATACTTCTAAATTTAGTCCCTTCTTCCAAGAGTTTGTGTTTTTCATGCCAAGGCTGCATGAGCGTTACCTTGAGAATACATCTTTAAAAAATTACGGAATCAGTAATTTCAAAGAAAATCAACGAATTAAAGTACTTGAAGGACTAAGGTCTAAGGCAAACTTAGATGGAAATGTAGAGCTAAATAACTTTCTAGAAAAAGTACTATTTGTTGAAGATAGATCTAAAGAAAGTACTTACATAAAAGGTATTATGAAGTTTAAATCTTCTAATATAAAGGGGGATGATTTTTACACCGCAATATTCAAGGAAATTAGGGATAAGCAAACCGCTCTCAAAAATTCTGATATCGAAAATATTGAAATTAAAAGACCCAACGAGGTATTAGGGCTAAAAAGACACCTAACAAGCCAAGATCTTCAAGTATTCGTTTTAAATAGGCTAGTTGGTGGGGATGTATTTTCAACTAGAAAAAGTCTTCCTAGTAGCTATGCTGTGTTTACAAGATATATTGATGAGGATGATATAGAAGACCACGTTTTTGAAAGAAATGCAGAGCTTAGTCGAGCATTTTTTGATAAGAATAACCAAAAGTATTTTTGGCGATTATTCGCTGCTATTTTTGATTCTTTATCTAAAGAGCGCTCAAAAAAAGTCTTAGATGTAATCGGAGAGATTGATACCAGCTTAATACAAAAAACAGAGCATATGAGTGTTGATTCAATCAAATTTCTTGTTGCAATAATAAAGGATGGTCTAATCAGTGAAAATTAAGAAATTTGCTTTTGGTAGTGATTCGGTTTCTTTTATTGAGAGTCGTTTTGGCGAACATTTAAACATTATTTTTAGTAACGATAACAACAAAGGGAAAACCTTAGTGTTACAGGGAATTATGTATGCACTAGGAAATGAGCCAATTTTTCCAGCAGGGTTTGATAATTCAACTTATTACTTTTTCCTTGAATTTGAATTAGATAATAATACCTTTAAAATTCTCAGAAGGAATAATACATTTACAGTTTTAGTCGATAGCCAATTAAATATTCTCGAGTCTGCATCCGAGTTTAAATACTTTTTTGATAAAAATATTTTTAAACTGCCAGAAATTGTACATCGAGGATTACCCAAAATAGTTGACTTAAGCCTTTTCCTGCAAATTTTCTTTGTTGGACAAGATAAACGAGATACATCAAATATTTTTAATAGCGGATATTATAATAAATCTGACTTTATTGAGATGTTATATGCACTTAATGGCATTGCTGGAACTGAACTATCTAGTGACGAAATAAAAAAATTTAAAGGTGATTTAAAGCAGCTTAGAATTAAAGAAGCAAAACTATCAAAAGAAATTGATCGTTTTAATATTAATAAGGCTGTTCTTGAGAATGTTAAGTCTTCTGAAAGTTTCAAAGCCTTTAAAGAACAAGAGTTACGCCTTAAAAAGCTAAATGAAAATGTAGTTAAGCTTCGTAAACAAAGGTATTCCGAAAATACTAGGCTGAACAACCATAAAAATTTAGAGGCAGAGCTAAACTCTTTGAATCTAGCTATTAGTCTTGGGAAAGTACATTGTGATGAGTGTGGTAGTGAAAATATTACTTACAAATCAAAGAATGTTAATTTTGATATCAGTAATAAAGAAGTTCGACGGTCAATTCTTCTTTCATTAGAAAATAATATTATAATGAAAAAAGAAGCTGTCTCGCGAATCGATTATGAAATATCAGTTATTCAGAAAGAATTGAATAACGAACTTACTCAAGTATCACCAGAGCTAAGAGATTTAATATTATTTCAAGATGAGCTTAAAGATACAGGTGGATTGGATCAAGAGCGCTCAGATACACTGAAAGAGATTAGTTTGTTAACTCAGAAAATACAAGATTCTAGTACAAAGCAAGAAGGTTTCTCTAAGCAGCAGAAAGAATTAGTAGATAAGATCGTTAAAATTATGAACGAAATCTATTCTGTAATAGATGAAACCGGAGTTCAAACATTTACAAGTTTATTTACTAAGCGGTCAGTGAATTATTCTGGAAGCGAAGAGCAAGAATTTTATTTCTCAAAAATCTATGCGTTATATGTTGTTTTCAAACATAAATTTCCAATTATTATAGATTCATTTAGAGATCGAGAACTATCGAGCTTTAAAGAGTTAAAAATGATTGAAATATTTGAGAACTTAGATAAGCAAGTGATTGTTACATCAACTTTGAAAAAAGAAGAGTATATTGTTGAAAAATATGAGACTTATGGTGCAGTTACAGCTCTTGATTACAGTTCACACACTGATAGTAAAATATTAACAAGTACGCATAATAATGAGTTTTTGAATATCTGCAAAGAGTTTGGTGTCACGAGCTTATAACAGAGAAAAGGTGCAAATCTAACTTTAATACATTAATCAACATTACTAAAGTTTACTTTAGATAAAAAACCTATAGCTCTATGGGTCGATACTGACAGCTAAAGCCTTAAAGTAGAAAAGATAATGTTTTTTCTTAGGATTTATCTAGAACATCGCTTCAGTATTTCGGTTGCCCTCTTGATACAATAAAAACAAGGCTATTTTATGAAAACAATCGGTATGTTGGGTGGTATGAGTTGGGAGTCAACAGCCAGCTATTACAAAGCTTTAAACGAAGGCGTTAAAAACTCGTTGGGTGGGCTACATAGTGCCAAAATTTGTATGGTGAGTGTTGATTTTGCTGAAATTGAAGCAATGCAGCACCAGGGCGATTGGCAACAAACAGCCAATATTCTCACCGAGGCGGCTAAATCTGTAGAGGCTGGTGGTGCCGACTTTTTACTTATTTGTACCAACACGATGCATAAAGTGGCCGATGAAATTGCCAATAATATTACCATTCCTATTTTGCACATCGCCGATGCGACCGCCGAGCAACTAAAGCACGATAACATTACGCGAGTAGGATTGTTGGGAACGCAATTTACAATGGAGCAAAACTTTTACAAAGAGCGTTTAACCAATAAGCATAACATTGAGGTATTAATACCTGAGCCTAATGAGCGAAAGCGTGTGCACGAGGTTATTTATTCGCAGTTATGCCAAGGGATTATTGATGACGATTCGCGAGCCGATTATGTGCGTATTATAGAGCGCTTATTTGAGCAAGGCGCACAGGCCATTATTTTAGGCTGTACTGAAATCGCCTTGTTGGTAAAGCCACAACATACACAGGTTCCACTTTACGATACCACCAAAATACATGCCGAAGCAGCAGTAAAACTAGCGCTGGCAAAATAGTTAAGCTTGAGATAACAAAAAAACCGCCAATTGGCGGTTTTTTATTAGCAAGTAAAGCTGTTAACACGCTTTATATTAATGACCTTTCTCAAAGTCATTTACTTCGCGCTCGGCTTCATCTTTGGATTTACCGTATTTTTGCTGAATTTTACCAACAAGCTCTGTACGGCTACCTTCAATTTTATCTAAATCATCGTTGGTAAGATCGCCCCATTTTTGCTGCGCTTTACCTTTAAGTTCTTTCCAGTTTCCTTCGATACGATCGCTATTCATAGTTAGCTCCTTATTAAAAGTGATGATTTTTCATTTTAAAAGCGTTACTAATAAAATGATTTTTAACGTTCACTTATAAGGGTGCAAAGCCTATACCAGAAAGTGAAATGTTTGATTTCATTTATATATCAACTGGTTATGGTTTTTTGATACATAAGGTTTTTTAGCTGGTGGCGAGTTTTATAAAAATTCTGCAGGGTGGCTTGTAATTATTTCAGGGACTGTTACTTCAGGGCTGTTACTTCAAGGGGGATTATTGCAAGTACACTGTGCTGGTTTTTTATAAGTACAATAAAAAAGCGAGCTATTAAAGCTCGCTTTGCTGTTTAATAAAGGAATTAATGTCTAAAGCTTGGCATTAGCGCAGGAATGCCTGGTAGCATACCTACCATTGCCATTACACCGGTTAATAATACAAACATTATAAGTGGGATGACCCAGCGACTCATTCGCGATAAATCAGCACTTCTTTCTTTACAGCCAATAAGGCCCAAGTTATCAAGTAGCATAGTTAGTGACCAACCAAATGCAGGGTTTACTAGGCTTGATGCAAACACCACAATGGCGGCTGATTGGGTGGTTTTACCTTCACGGGTCATTTCCATACCCGCTTCAAGTAGTGGAATAAACACCCCTACAATTAATGCAACACACAATACTGGCTGCCAAATAGCTAAGTCCATTGGATAGCCCCAAACACCCGCGATAATACAAAATAACGCAGTTAAAATTGCGCCTGCAGGAATAGGGCGTTTTGCAATAGCAGCAGGAACAATGTAAGTGCCCCAAGATGACGCAAAGTTAGCACCGCCTAATAGCGAGCCAAAGGTTTGTCTTGTTGATGCGCTAAGCATGGTATCGTCAATATTCATTTGTACTTTTTCAGTACGCTCTGGGTAACTAATTTTTTGAAATACTTGATGGCCTAAAAAGTCAGGTGACCACATAGCAACCGCTAAAACTGCAAAAGGAAGAACAACTACAAAGCTTTCTGCTGTTGGTAAGCCAAGCATCCAACCAGTGTTTTCACCCCACCAGTACATAGGGTTCATATTTGGTAAGCCCGGTGCCGTATGAAACTCAAACGGTGCGCCCAATGCAAAAGCAGTAAAACCACCAATTAAACAGCTCAGTGGCACGGCTAACCAGCGTTTTTTGTAATGCTCCAGTAAAGCATAAAGTAAAATTGTGGCTAAGATTACAATAAAGGCAATATGGGTCATTTGAATTTCTTCAGCCCATGCAAACAGCTTTTTAACCTGAGAAATGGTACCCACAAAGCCTAAATAGAGGAGTAGGCCACCACACACCCCTTTACTGGTGAGCTTGGCCATGAGACTGCCGCCTTTACTAAATGCTAATATCAATCCAAAGGCTCCTATGAGCAAACCAAAGGCCATAGGGTGTCCGCCTGCGGCAACCACAATAGGAATTAATGGAATGAGTGGGCCATGAGTACCCGCTAAGTTAGCGGTCGGTAAAATAAAGCCAGAAAATAGTAAAATAAATAACGAAACAATTAAAAGTTCGTAGCGTACGTTTTCAAGTACAAAGCCATCACTTAACCCCAAAGGGCCTGCAAACGTGGCAGCAATGGCTGCAACCATCACAACTTTACCTATAGTAGCGGCCATTGCTGGAATGGTGTCTTCAAATTCAAAGCGATAATCTCTAAACGGTAAATTTGGACGCCAGCGTTTTGGCTGCATAATTTGCAGTTCGTGCTCTAGATAAGCGTCGCGGCTTTCAAACTCAGAGCTGGGTTTATGAAGATTTTCATAGCTATCGGACGCGGTTTGAGTATCCGCTCCTGGTATAGCATCAGATGAATTATCATCTAGCGGCTTGGTGGTCATGACTTCTCCTGCAACTTAGTTGCTAACTCAAAATAAAAATACAGCTTTTACAAAGCAAATGAACGTTGAGTGCGCAGGGTAAAACAGCTTGCTACATATTGTAATTAGGCAAAAGGTCGTGCATAGCCCAGTTTAACGCTTTGTAAATGTTAACAAAAATAGCAAAGGGATGTGTTGTAACTGGCTTGTTAAATTTAAAAGGTCTTTAAATTCAGTGGTTTATTGTTTTGTTTTTACAGTGTGATCTTGTCATGCAGAATAGCGAAAAGGTCATAAAATCAGCAGATTCAGCAGCAATCATTCTTTAGTCTAATAAAGGTGACGTTAGCCGCTATTTGCTTATTATAAATACAATTAGCCGCAAAGTTGCACAAAAGCTAATAATACTAAGTTTTAGCGGAACAACTATTTTTGGACTCAAGATAGGGTTTTAAAAGGTAATAATAGGAGTAAAGTAAAAATATAGCGCAAAGTGACTAAACAAGAAAATGCCTTTATGTAACGTATTTATAAAGGCATTTCTGGGTAAGCTTGTTTGTTTTCACCGCCAGTTAAGCGCTGTAACAACCGACGCTGGCTTGAGAGTAATTGCCCTGAGCGTTCATTCATTATTTTGCAGGTTTTAGTTTTTAGCTCAAGCTGATGCAATAGCTTAGTAGTAAGGGTGTTTATATCAACAGGTAGAAGCGCGGTTAATTGTGCTAAACCTTCTTTGCCACCTTGTAAGCCTAAACTCACCAAAAAGCCATCGCGCTGGTTGTGCGATTCATTTAAGCTTTCTAAAAAGCCGAGCATTTTTTTATTATGTGTTTCTAGCTGCACATTACGTTGGCTTAGCAATTCGTATTGCGTTTCAAGTAATTCAATTAACGCGTCTAGCTTAGTAATGTCTTGTTGCAGACTTACAATATACTCTTTTACAGTTTTCATTTTTTATGAAGTTCAACCATAGCGTTAACGGTTTCATCAATGTTAATTTTAAATTCACCACTGGCAATTGCCGCTTTCATCATGGCTACTTTATCCATATCAACGTCTGGTTTTGCAGCTAAATCTTGAAATGTTGAGTCTATTGATTTACTTAATGCACTCACTGAGTTTGCTTGCTCTTGTTTAGTCGCTACAGGTTGTTGCTCTGGTTTTGCATCCAGTGAAGAACGCTGGTTTGTTTTTTGGCTTTGATCAACCGTAGTGGTTGTTATTGCACTTATATTCATTGTTTATTACCTAATTCGTTTATCGAATTTATATTGCTTAGTTTATATCAGCGACCAAGTACAAGCATTACTTAACTTTTATTTCGACATTTTTTAAAATGCCGCCTCTGCCACACCTTGCGCAATTACTCTGCCTTGAACAACTTTTTTTGATGATAAATTTTTTACATTAATAACCTCACCAAGCTGGCCATCTTCAAGAGCAATGGCTTTAACATTGGCCGAGAAAGTTGCGGTATTTATTTGCAGTGAAATATGCTCATTTTTATTGATTAAATACTGCTTTTCTAGGTATCGGGTGGAGACCACCGTGCCTTTATCAATCTCGCGTTTAACGGTGAGTCCAACTAGCTGGTCAATATCGGTTTCGCCTTGGTGGCGGTGCTTACCTAAATCCACGCTTTTATATTCTAAGTCTTGCTTATTAAGCACTTTACCTCGGTTTAAAGTGTGCTTGGCAGCTACTAGGTTTATCCACACACTTACTTTGGCACTGGCTCTAAAACGCCAAGCAGGCGATG
Organism: Pseudoalteromonas sp. S1610; assembly: GCF_005887465.1. GTDB lineage: Bacteria > Pseudomonadota > Gammaproteobacteria > Enterobacterales > Alteromonadaceae > Pseudoalteromonas > Pseudoalteromonas undina. The sequence goes on from NZ_PNDI01000001.1 coordinate 130,002, forward strand.
GGCAAGATACAGAAATACTCACCCTGCCTGCAGGTGGCGTGTGATTTTGTGAGCGAGTGATTTGCAATTCATCACAGCTTAAATTTTCGCTGCCTTTAGGAATAAATAATTCTATATCTTGTCGCTGACTTTGCGAATTAACTGAGCGCAAATAGCTCTTAATTTCACTGTGCAAAAACTGCCGAATTTCTTTATCAAAATTAATGGGGATGGCCATAGCATGAGCTGGCAGAAGTCCAATAGTTAAAAGTAAGCGGAAAAGCCAACGCTTCCCTTGGGGAAGTTTAGCTTCCGTGTGCTGGGCTGTTTTTTGCTCTTTTTTTATGTAAGTCATTGAAAAAATATACCTTTAAAAGTTGGCATAAAGGTTGTTATACACAAGGTAGAAAGTGTATGCGAAGCGCGAAAGCATACAAGAAACAAAAATTAGAGGCAACAATGGAACTATTTGATAAAGCGTTAGGTGTTCACCCTTTTTCAATGAAATTAAGGTTAGACAGAGCAGAAGTCATTGCCAGTAACTTGGCTAATGTTGACACGCCTGGGTTTAAATCTCGAGATGTAGATTACCGTCAAATTATGCAAAGTGTTTCATCCAGTTTTTCGCAAAACAGAGATGTTGATTTTGCTGGTGTACAAACGGATGAACTTAAATATCGCGTTCCTTATCAACCATCAAGTGATGGCAACACTGTTGAGTTAAATATTGAGCAAGCAAAATTTGCCAGCAACAGTATGGATTTTCAAACCAGTTTGACCTTCTTAAATATGAAAATAAATGGCTTACATAAAGTTATTTCAGGGAAATCATAATGTCTTTTAATTCAATTTATGACGCTAGCGGCAGCGCCATGCGCGCTCAAGTTATTCGCCTCGATACCATTGCATCTAACCTAGCCAATGCCGATACCGCAGCCGGTTCAGAAGCCGACGCTTACAAGGCACTTAAACCAGTATTTTCTGCTTTGTACAAACAAACACAAGACAGCCAATCAATTTCAGCCTCGGTTGATGTATTAGGGATCACTGAGTCAAATCGTGCGGTAGAGCAGCGCTACGAGCCAAATAACCCAATTGCTAACAACGATGGTTATGTATTTTACTCCAACGTAAATGCACTTGAAGAAATGGCCGACATGATGTCTGCAAGTCGCAGCTACCAAACATCTGTTGAAGTTATGGGGCGTGTAAATAGCATGCAGCAAAGCATTCTTAAGTTAGGACAATAATTTTATGCAAGTTAATTCAGCCGTTCCAAGCGCAGCCGACGGGGCAAAAAACACCACGAATATTGCCGGTAATAGTTCAGCAGATGAAATGTCGACCATGTTTTTAGAGTTACTCGTTGCGCAAATCAGCAATCAAAATCCATTACAACCTATGGACGGCACCCAATATGTGAGCCAGCTTGCGGAGTTTTCTAATGTTGAGTCGTTACAAAGCATTCGCCAAAACACCGCCGATGGTTTGGATTATGTGAGCAGCTTAGCGGTGCTTGAAGCCACTAATATGGTTGGCCAAACGGTTGATGTACAAGCAAGCAGTATTGCCCTTGAACAAGATGGCAGTGTCTCTGGCATGGTTAATTTAGGGGAAGCGGCAGACTCTGTCACTGTGCAACTTTATAACCAAGAAGGTGAGCTAGTTGAAGAAAAACAACTGCCTTATTCTGGAGTCGGTTCATTGCGTTTTGAATTTGAAAACCAAGAAGCCGGTGCGTATGCAGTGAGAGCGTATGCCACTACTGAAGAGGTACCAAAGCAGCTTGATACTTGGCTAAGCGGTGAGGTTGAGCGTGTTTCTGTAGGTAAGTCGTTAGAAGATATTTTATTACAAGTCGATGGTTTGGGTAATTTTGGTATCACTGAAATTAATCAAGTGGCATAAATAAGAGGAATAAATAATATGTCTATGTTCAATATAGGATTAAGTGGTCTTAAAAGTACCCAAACAGGATTAGAAGTAACCAGTAATAATATTGCTAACTCGGGTACTGCTGGTTATAAAAATAACACCGCAGAATTTGCCGCAGTGTATAACGGCAGTCAACGCGGCGGCGTTAAAGTTGCCAATGTTAAAGAAGATTTTGTCACCGGTGGTGAAATTGTGCGCACCGGTAATGCGCTGGATATTGCTATTGATGGCCAAGGTTTTTTTGCCATATCAGAAAACGGCCGAACAGCTTACACCCAAGCAGGCCAGTTTCAGTTAGATAACGACTTAAATATTGTTAATGCCAACGGCGGCAAACTGCAAGGTTTTGGCGTGTCTCAGGTTGATGGTGGTGATCCGACAATTGTACCGGGTGTATTAACTGATTTAAAAATTGAAGCCTCAAACATAGAAGCACAAGCCAGTACCAATATTAACTTTAACGGTAACTTAAGTTCTTCTAGCGACGTGATTGCTTATCCAACAGCTCCTGCGCTATTTGATCCTAAAGATGGTAGCCAATATAACTTTTCTCAATCTACCGAAGTATTCGACTCCTTAGGTAACAGCCATGTAATGACTCAGTATTTTAACCATACGGGTAGCAACGAATGGCAAGCGATGTTTTTCTTAGATGGAAAGCCTTTAACTCAAGCGCAATTAGCTGCAACGGGTGCAACAATAGGAACTCAATCGGTTGATGATGGAACAGGTACAGCTACTACAGTGGCCGCTGGTACTTTAACTATAAAGTTTGATACTGACGGTCAAATGATCCCTTATTCGACAACACCGGATGTAAAAGCTGTCAACTTATCTGTTGGTGTTGCGGGCGCTGCTGCAACAACAAATGCTGAAATAAGTACTGGTGCTGCCGCTTTAGCTATAAACCTAAAATTCGATGGTACAACGCAGTTTGGTTCAAGTTTTAGTGTTAACGAAAATGATGCCAACGGCTATACCTCAGGGGCGTTTTCTGGTGTGAAAGTTGAAGACGACGGCCGTGTATTTGCAACATTTACTAACGGTGAATCTAAATTACAAGGTCAGGTTGTACTTGCCTCGTTTGCGAATGTTGATGGCTTAGAGCAAGGCAGTAATACCGTGTGGTATCAAACTGAAGAGTCAGGCTCTGCACTTTATGGCGAGCCAGAAAGTGGCTCATTGGGTAAATTACTGTCGGGTTCATTTATGGGCTCAAATGTTGATATTAGTGAACAGCTGGTTGGCTTAATGTCATTTCAACAAAATTACCAAGCCAATGCTAAAACCATCAGCAGTGCTGATGAAATGATGCAAATTTTATTTAGTAACACCTAAGGAAGCTGAGCGTGGAAAAGTTAATTTATACCGCCGTTTCGGGTGCTGAACTTAATAATACCGCCTTACGCGTTGCTGCAAATAACTTAGCAAATGTTAGCACCGTAGGTTTTAAGGCCGACTTAGAGCAAGCGCAATCAATGATGGTACAAGGCGAGGGCTTTCGTACTCGTTACCACGCGCAACTAACACCAGTAACTACTGACTTATCGTCAGGGCCAATCATGGATACTGGCCGTAATCTTGATATAGCACTGAGCAACGGCGGTTATTTAGAAGTGATGGATGACAACGGTGAACCGGCTTATACCCGTGCGGGTAACTTAGTGGTTGATGCCGATGGCTTTATTACTGTTAATGGCCGACGTGTGCAAGGTGACGGTGGCGATATTCAACTTCCTGAGTTTGGTGATATTGAAATTGGCTCAAACGGCATGATCAACCTAACCCCCATTGGCGGCGGTGTAATTGCAGAAGATGCGCAAATTAAATTAGCCAGTACCGATGCAAACTTAATTAAAGGTGCTGATGGCTTACTCAGAGCTAACGATTTACAGCCGCTTGAAGCCGACGAAACAATTACAGTAAGAACCGGTGCTTTAGAAGGTTCTAATGTGAATGCCGTGGCTGAAATGATCAAAACAATGAATATTAGCCGCCAATTTGAGATGAATGTAAAAATGATGAAGTCTGCTGACGAATTAGCGACCAGCGGTAATAAACTCATCAGCGGACGTGGATAAATAGGAAGCCAAACATGAATTCAGCATTATGGGTGAGTAAAACCGGTCTTGCAGCGCAAGATTTAAGAATGACAACAATATCGAATAACCTCGCGAACGTAAGCACTGCCGGTTTTAAAAAAGACAGAGCGGTATTTGAAGATTTATTTTACCAAGTACAAAAACAGCCTGGCGCGCAAGTAGATGAGCTTAATCAGCTGCCATCTGGGATTCAGGTGGGAACCGGCGTTCGTATTAACGGTACGCAAAAGCAATTTACTGAAGGCAGTTTTGAAACAACCAGTAACCAGTTAGATGTGGCCATTGCAGGGCAAGGCTTCTTTCAAATTGAAAGCCCTGACGGCGAGTTATTATTTACCCGTAACGGTCAGTTTCAGCTTAACTCCGAGTCATTACTGGTAAACAGCAACGGCTTACCATTGGCACAAAATATTGCGCTACCAGAGGGCACCACTAAAGTAAGTATTGGCACCGATGGCACCGTTACTGCGGTAGTGGGTAAGGATGCGCAAGCGGTTGAGTTAGGTCAAATGTTAACAGTTAACTTTGCAAATCCTGCAGGCTTACAAAGCTTAGGTGGCAATTTGTACCGCGAAACAGCAGCATCCGGTGAACCTGTTGAGGGGATCCCCGGTGAAGATGCTTTTGGTGGCTTGCAACAATTTACTATTGAAGGCTCAAACGTGAGCGTTGTTGATGAAATGGTAAGCATGATTGCCGTACAGCGCGCTTACGAGATGAACGCTAAAGTGGTCTCTGCGGCAGATGAAATGCTGCGCTTTATAAACCAAAACGTATGATTATGATGAATAAGTTAACATTATTTTTGCTGCTTTTGGGTGTTGCTGGTTGTAGCAATACCCCATCAAAAACCCAAATGGTGGAATGCGAAGTGGTGTATGGGGAAGTGAAATGCCCACAAAACACCACTCAAAAATCAGTTCAAGACTATGAAATAAGCCAAGATGCCTATGCACAGGGTTTGAATCAGCAAGATGGTAGCTTATTTCAAGATAACTATATGTTTTCTTTGTATGCAGATAAACGTGCTTACCGGGTTGGCGATATTTTAACTGTGGTGCTTAACGAGCGCACGCAATCGAGTAAAAGTGCCGATTCGAGTTTAGATAAAAGTACCGACTTGGATGTTTCGGTGCCAGTAGCTGGTGCACTCAATGTAGCTGATTTTAATTTGGGTATAGGCTCGAGTGCTAAGTTTGACGGTGAAAGCAGTGCCAGCCAGCAAAACTTCCTCAGTGGCGCTATTACTGTACGGGTTAATCATGTTTTATCTAATGGGTCGCTGGTTATTAAAGGGCGTAAGCAAATTAAGCTCAACCAAGGTGATGAATACATTGAAATTGAAGGGTTGGTTCGCCCAGGCGATATTGATGTAAGTAACCGTGTTTCGTCGCTTCGTATTGCAGAGGCACAAATAAGTTATACCGGCAAAGGCACTTTGGCAGATGCGAATCGTCCAGGTTGGTTTACCACTTTATTTACCCGATTCTTAAACCCGTTCTAAGGGATTACTGAGGTTTTAATGAAATATTTACTATTAATGCTAGTGTGCTTTTTTAGCCTATTAGCGCCTGCAACTGTGACCGCCAAAGCACGTCCATTATTAGATATTGTTGATGTGCTAGGTGTGCGAGAAAACCAACTGGTGGGTTACGGTTTAGTAGTGGGCTTGCCGGGGTCGGGTGATAAAGCCCAAGTAAAATTTGCCGGCCAATCGCTAAGTAATATGCTAAAGCAATTTGGTGTCTCTGTAGATGAAGAGCGATTACCAAAATCAAAAAATATAGCGGCTGTTGCTGTCCATGCTACGTTGCCGCCTATGGGAAGCCCAGGCCAAGCCATTGATGTAACTGTGAACTCATTAGGCGATGCAAAAAGCTTACATGGTGGCAGCTTAATGTTGACCCCGTTAAAAGGGGTTGATGGCAAAGTGTATGCGCTAGCACAAGGTAATTTAGTGGTGGGCGGCATTAATGCTAGCGGTAAAAGTGGCTCCTCGGTGACTGTTAATGTGCCTACTTCAGGGCTTATTCCTAATGGTGCAATTATTGAGCGCAGTGTTATGGCTATGTATGAAAGTCAAAGCGATGTAATTCTTAATTTAAAAGCTCCAAATTATCAAACTGCCCGCAATGTTGTACGTGCTATCAATAAAGTATTTGGGCCTGATGTAGCTACTGCTGAAAACTGGGCGCGCTTAGTGGTTAGTGCGCCAAGCGATGCCAATAGTCGCAACACGTTTATGTCGATGCTACAAGATATTACTGTAGAGCAAGGTTCTGAGCGCCCAAAAATTGTATTTAATAGCCGCACAGGTACTGTCGTAATGAACAATACAGTGCGAGTTAATCAGGCTGCGGTTAACCATGGCAATTTAACCATTACCATAAGTGAACAAGAGCAAGTGTCGCAACCAGGGCCGTTTTCAAATGGCCAAACTACGACCACGCAATCAAGTGATATCACGGTAGATCAACAACAAAAAAATATGCTGTTGTGGCCTGAAGGCACCTCATTAGATGAAATTGTAAAAGCGGTAAATGCACTTGGCGCAACGCCAGCCGAGCTTATGTCGATATTAATTGCACTTGATAATGCTGGGGCTCTAGAAGCCGAGCTATTAGTTATTTAAAGGAAATAGCCATGAAAATAGAGTCATCAACCCAATTATCTCAGTCATTAGCGATAGACCCCACTCATCTAGAAAATATTACCGGCAATAGTGAAGCTGGCGTTAAACAGGCAGCAGAGCAGTTTGAAGCCATTTTTTTACAGCTGGTATTAAAAAGTATGGATAGCACCACCAAAACTATGGCCGGTGACAATGGTTTTTTTAATAGTAACGAGCAAGCGCAATTTAGAGATATGCATAATGCTCAAACCGCGCAGCATTTAGCGTCAACTCATCAACTGGGTTTAGCCGAAGCAATTGTTAAGCAGTTTGATGAGAAAATTGCCCCCATAGAAAATACATTTAAGAATAGCCAAAGTTTGGTCGCTAATGATCAACATAAAGGTGCTGAAAGCGTTGAGCCAACCCAAAGCTATGATATTTATGCGGGATCGGCATTTGTTCAGCCATTGAATGCTAATACGATTAGGTAGTTAATTATGTCTATGTTAAATAACGCGTTAAGCGGCCTCAATGCTGCAAATATTGCGCTGACTGTGTCAGGGCAAAATGTCGCGAATGCAGCCGTTGAGGGTTATTCGCGTCAGCAAGCTCAATTTAAAACCTCTAATGTATATTTAGGCGGGGTTGAGGTGGCGTCTGTTGATCGGGTTGTTGACGCCTTTTTAAATGACGATATTTGGCGCACTAATTCTGATACCACTTATTATGAAAACAAACAGTCATACCTAGGTTTTATTGAGCAAATCATTGGTACCGACTCTTTAAACTTAAATAACTCCCTTGCAAGCCTAACAGATGCACTCAATGCTGCAGCAACCAAGCCTGATTCACAGGCTTTCAGGCAACAATTTTTATCCTCTGCAGAGGGCTTTATGCAAGATATTGCGCAAATTAATGGCGCTTTGGCAGGACAAGCAACAAAGTTAAATGCACAAATGAGTAATGTGGCGCTTAATGTGTCTTCTATTACTAAGCAAATAGCCGAAATTAACAGTAGCATTGGATTAGCAACAGCAAACAAGCAATCAACCGCAGAGTTAAAAGATAATCGAGAACGCCTAGTAAACCAGTTATCAGGGCATATTGGCGTATCTATTGTTGAGCGAGATAATGGCTTTATTGATATTAGTACCTTAAGTGGTGCCCCGCTGGTGGTAGGGAGTAAAGCGGCATCAATCTCAGTAAATGGAACAACAGTAACGAGTAACTTTATTGGTCAAGAATTCACCCTTGATAAAAACGTTGGTGGTCAATTTGGTGGTTTAATAAGCGTTGATAACGATGTAATAAAACCAACTCTTGCAACCTTAAATAGCTTAGTTGCCGACCTTGCCGATGATATGAACGGTGCATTACAAAGTGGTTTTGATTTAAATAACGACTCCGGTGAAGCACTGTTTACATACAACCCATTAAACCCATTAGGGACGATTGAGATTAACCCTGCGATCACCACTGATAAACTTGGTTTTAAAGACAGTAGTACCTCAGGACCTGGTGATAATTCTAATATTGCTAATATTGTTGCTTCAATGGCAGGAAAAGGCGATAAGTTTACGTTATTAGTGGGGGATCTTGCTATTACTAGTAAGCAAAACTTAAATAGCATTACCACCGCCACTAATTTAAGTGAAAACGCCATTGCTGCGCGCGATAGCTACAGCGGGGTGAACCTTGATGAAGAGGCGGCAAACTTAATGCATTTTCAACAAATGTACAGTGCCAATGCCAAAGTGATCAGCACAGCAGATCAAATGTTTAAATCTTTACTGCAAATGTTTTAAAAGGGCAATGTTATGCGAGTTAGTAGTCATCAGTTTCATTTAAATTCAATCAAAAACATTCAAAGTAATACTGAAAACTTTAACGAAAAATCAATTCAGTTAGCAACCAATAAGCGTATTCTCAAGCCCTCAGATGATCCGCTTGGCACTGTAATGATCATGAACCTAGGTTCAGAAATAAAATCGTTAGAGCAATACAAAACCAATATGGATGCAGTTAACTTTTCATTAGGTCAACAAGAAGTACAGCTAACCGGTATTGTTAACCAAATATATTCATTGCAAAGTTTAATTACCACCGCAGCTGATGGTTCAATGGGCGAGGCAGAAATTAAAGCACTCGGCCAAGAAATGAGTGTGGCTTTTCCGGCAATTGTTGATTTACTAAATGCAACCGACAGCGATGGACAATATTATTTTTCGGGTAGTAAAACCGATGAAAAACCGTTTCAAATTGATGCGACGGGTAATTATGTTTATGCCGGTGACGATATTGTCAGAGAAGTCGCTGTATCTGACGACTCAAGTGTAAAAAACAATATCGTAGGTAATGATTTAGATCCTGGTGCAGGTTTTTTAAATGCCATGCAAGACTATCTTGTTGATGTAAATAATCCGCCAGCAGGTGGTGTTGGCAATCAATCACGGGTGATGATAGATAAATTAGCTGACTTTTTAGGTACTATTAGTAGCCAAGTGACCACCATAGGCTCTACTATGGCTTCGCTTGATTCGATTACTACCAGTAATCTAGATATCACCACATTTACGGTTAACTTGCAGGACGATTTGAGTGCTGTAGATTATCCAGAAGCGTTTATTTCGATGAATGAATCTATGGCGGCGTATGAATCATCGATGCAGGTTTACTCGACAGTAAGTAAACTTTCATTGTTTTCATACATTTAAAATTATAATACTTTCAGGAACTAACTATGCTGGTTAAAAGTAGCGAAAAAGCGCAAGCAATTGACTTGGTTAATACCAATAAATCGGATGCACTCGTTACATCAACAAAGGATTCTGCTAACAATTTGTGGAAAAACAAAATTGTTGCCAGAGAGGACCAAGTTAAAGTACTGACTGGCTGGGCGCAGCGCGGGGCACTGAGTCAAGCGCTAGCAAAAGCCGAACAAAGCGAAAGCACTATTCGTAATTTGTATATGGGGCTTGAAAAATTAGCACAACAATTAAATACCCAAGCTGCTAACACTCAGCCACAACCTATGCAACAACAGCAAATTAAAGTGCAAATAGCGTCATTACAAAACACAGCAAATAAAAAAGGCTCAGGACTTGATACCCAGCTGAAAATAACGGATCCAAATCGCGCTATTAGCAAACAGCTTAATGCAAATATAGACCTGCTTAGCGCACGTCCACATGAAGAAAATATCCAGTTAGTGATGGGTCGCTCGGGCAAATCATTAAGCTTAAAGATACCAGCCTATCAAGATGAAAAAACCAATTTAACTGCCATTCAAAATGCGTTTGCACCACATCATATAAATGTTGAGCTTAATCGTGAAAACCGTCTGCTTTTTAGTGCGCAAAAGGATAATGCATCCCCACTTTTAGAGCCTTGGGTTATGAGTGGTCAAGGTGTGCGCGTTGCGGCGGGTAATCCGATTTCGTTGCAGCTTAATGATTTAGATAACCCACTAAATGAACTTGCTAAAATAGCGGATAAAAATGCCACTATTGCACAGCATCGTGAACAAATCCAAACTGCGCAGCGCCATTTAAAAGCGAATTTAATAAAAATTCAGGCACAAAAACAACAATTACAAAGCCAACTAGAGCAGCTTGACTCTGCTAGTTCATTAGCTAACACTGATGAACTACTTGCTTTAAGTCTAGGGGTTAAACAGCATATGCAAAACCCTGGGGTAAATAGTGTAGCTGCGATTATGTCGCAGGCAAACATTACCCGTAATATGGTGCAATACTCACTCACCTAATTTTTTAATGCAGCAAGCTAGTATTGCTGCATCGTTTTTTATTTCTGCGATTCCTCTTATCTGCTTTTAGCCAACGGAAATGCCTATTTTACCCGCTTTGAACACATTGCTTAAAAAAATATAAAAATAATTAGAAAAAAGTTTAGGTAATTAAAAATATGGTCGCTCTTAGTTATTAGAAGGTGATTTAGGTTCACTAATTACTTTAGCTATTCATTCAAAGAGGAAATAAACATGGCTTTATCAATTCAATCAAACATGGCTTCAATGTCAATCCAAAACCAACTTGGTCGTAGCAACAACGATTTATCTACAGCGCTTGAGCGTTTAGGTTCTGGTTTTAAAATTAACTCTGCAAAAGATGATGCGGCTGGTCTACAAATCGCTTCACGTCTAAACGCACAAGTACGTGGCCAAGAAGCAGGAATTTATAACGGTAACAACGCCATGTCTATGATGCAAACAGCTGAAGGCGCGTTTGATGAAATGACTAACATTGCTTACCGCATGAAAGAACTTGCTACTCAAGGTTCAAGTGATACAAACGGTGCAAAAGAGTGGGCTGCACAAAGTGCAGAATACACAGCACTAGCTGCTGAGCTTACAAATATCATGACTAATACGTCGTTTGGTGATGGCACTGCGCTACTTACTGGTGGTAAGTTTGCTGGTGCGGTTACTTTTCAGGTAGGCTCAAGTACTACTGAAACCTTGGCAGTAGATATTTCTACAGAGCTAGGCGATGTGACAACAGCTATTGGTAATGCTGCTGCATTCACTGATGTTGCTACAGCACAAGCGCAGATTGGATTTGTTGATACTTTAGTTGGCGAAATTGGTACTGCACGTTCAACGCTTGGTGCATCAATGAACCGTCTTGACCATACAATGACTAACGTATCTAACATGAAGCAAAACACTCAAGCTGCTGTAGGTACGTTAATGGACGCTGATTTTGCTGCTGAAACATCAAACATGACTAAGCAACAATTGCTAATGAACTCTGGTATCTCGGTACTGAGCACAGCTAACAGCACAACACAAATGATTGGTTCACTACTTCGTTAATAGTGATTAATCAATTAAGTATGCATAGCTACACCTAAGGTGTAGCTATTATTGTTTATAGTCATAAGTAAAAATATTTACTTTAGATTTTTTTGCTTATAACTAAAATGCTTGGAGATTAAAATGAGCTCTGCAATAGGAATAAATCCTGGGCAATTAGCCTCACAATATACACAAATTGAGCGTAGCGCTAAAGATCAGCAATTAAGTACTAAAAGTAGCCTTTTTAGCAATCAAATTAAGGCGTTTGATAGCCTGAAAAGTAATTTATCAAACTTTTTTGATGACTTACAAACCAATCTTAAAGATACCAGTAGCTTGTTTGCTAACACCGCTACGGTGAGCAATTCATCCGCATTAGCAGTAACAGCAAGCGGCACAGCAGCCAGCGGTGAGTACGATGTATTTGTCGAGCAATTAGCACAAGCACACCAAGTGGCATTGAGTTTTGATCCGGCTAAAGCTTTAACCACGGATGGTGAGTTGAGTATTGATTTGGCAGGCAGTGCGTTTAGTGTTGACTTTGCAAGCCTTGGCGCCGATGCATCATTAACTGATGTTGCTAATGCCATCAACTCACATGTTGATAATAGCGGTGTTAAAGCCTCTGTTGTGCGCTCTGGCACAGAAACCTTTTTAACTTTAACCAGTGCTGAGTCGGGTGCTGCTAATCAGGTGGGGGTGAGCTTTACTGAAGGTACGGATGCCAATGGCAGTGATATCACCAATGCTATAACAAACAAACAAGAGTTAACCTTAGCGCAAGATGCGATTGTCAAACTAGGGGCTAACTCAGCACTTACAATCACTTCAAGCAGTAATAAACTCGATACGGTTATTGATGGGGTAACGATTGATTTAACGCAGGCGCAGTCGCTGGGCGATCAGCCAATTCATATATCAATTACCCAAGATCAAGAAAGCTCTAAAGAAAACATTCAAAGTTTTGTGGATAAATTTAATTCGCTCACCAATGGCATTACCAGTAACCAGTACTTAAAACGAGATAATATGGCTGCCGGCCTTGCTCGCTCTTTACGCAACGATTTTCAGGGTACGTTTGAAGGTAAAACCTTGTTCTCTGTGGGTATTGAATTTGATCGTAGCGGTAACTTAAAAATAGATAATAAAAAACTTGAAGAAGCTATGGCTACTAATCCTGAGCAGTTAACCAGCATGCTCACAGGTGAAAACGGTTTATTGTCTAAGCTAGAAACCCGCGTTGAGCCTTTCACTAAAAGCTATGGTTTGATGACGGATAAAAAGCAGTCATTGCAAGCGAGCTTAAATATAGTCAATAGGCAACAAAAAGATCATGAAGTGTCTATGGAGCAAGTGTACCAACGCTACTTGTCGCAGTTTACACAAATGCAACAGACTATTGCACAATTAGAATCTACAATGGGTCAATTTGGGAGCTAAACATAGATGTTAGATTTAAATGATGGCTTTTCAGCCTATAAAAGTACATCAGTAGATGCAAAAGCGGCCTGTGCCGATATTCATAAATTAGTATTGATGTTATTTGATGGTTTTTCAGATGAGCTTGAAAAAGTCACAGGCCACATAAAACAAAAAAGATACGATAAAAAAGCCGAAAGTATTGAAAAGCTAATGCGCATTTTAGGCGGGCTTGAGGCCTCATTAGATCTTGAAAAAGGCGGTGAAGTAGCGCAAAACATGCAAAACCTTTATCAGCATTGTGGGCAAGCATTATTGCAAGCCAGTATAAAAAATGACTTGAGCTATATTGACTCCACCCGTGTAGTGATGACCAACTTGCAAGAAGGGTGGCAAGGCTTAGGTACACAATAAACAAATCTAAACCAGCTACCAATAGCTGGTTTTTTCATTTTTAACACCGCTTTTTTATATCTCCCCCCACTGCCTAAATAATTATTCAATTCATTATTAATAACATATCACTTCCTTCCGATGTGGAAGTTCCGCTTCCGCTTTTTGGGTTTTTATTTTATTTTTTGTTATAAAACAATGACTTAAAGTTGGCTTGTTTATTGCTAAATGAAACATGAACTTATAATGAATTTAGTATTGCTAATGGAACACTCTCAAAAATACGCAGCGCAAAAAATGGAACAATTACTTAGCACCATGGAAGATGCTATCCATGAGAGTAATTGGTATGAGGTTAAATCAGCCGATAAGCAGCTGCTTGCATTTTATAATGAGCTGCAAAATATGCCTTGCTTTAGTTCAATGAAGGCTGAACAAAATAACTTAAAAGCACGTTACGTTGACTTAATCGACCTAGTGAGCCAAAAACAAGCGGCCATTAAAGTACAAATGCAGCGCCACCAGGAAGATAAAGAAGGTTTAATTGCGTATAAAAAAGTACAACAAGGACAGTCACTATGAGTATCCAAGCAAATACTATGGCGACAAAGACTGACTTTGGCAGTGCCACTAATAAACCAACCATCTTAAAGAGCAGTACACCTGCAGATGCGCAAGAACAACAGAGCGAGCTTGAGCCGTTTACGCTTTCTTCAAAGCAACAGCAAACAAAACAGCAAAATGTGCAAGGTGAACAACCTCAAGAAAGCTCAGAACAACTAGTGCAAGAAGATGCCATTACAGAAACACAAGAAATAATAAACCCGTACTTTTTAAACACTGCAAATTATAATCTTGATAGCAGTAAAATAAACGCGCCTGTCACAAATTTACTCAACTCAAATAGTAACCTTGCTCTTGATAACGGCACTGCAGCAGTGGAAACACCACCAGCACAACTTGTTATTGATGAGCAGTTAAAGAGTAAGCCTTTAGAGACTCTGCACGAAGAAGGCATTATAACTCAAGAGTCAGCTAAAACTGCGTCTGTACAAAATATGACAGTGCATAGTGATGTTTTAACTGTGCCTGCTGCAGCTATAAATGTAACGCCAGCGAATACACCCGTTAATAAAGAATTAAATACACTCGATTTAGCCAAAGTACCACAAACATTGTATTCGCAAGCGCTTTTGAATCGATTAAATCAACCTTCGGTAGTGTTGAATACTTATAGACACGCGCAATCAAGTAGCCCAACCAATGAGCAACTAGCTGCACAACCGAGTATTGGGCTCAGTAAGCTCGAGCTTGCTGCACTGACTCAAAACACGCAATCGAAACTTCTCAACGTTGAATCTCGTGAAGGCAGCAGTCAAAAATCAGCATTAGTGAATGCTTTTTCATCTGCCGCCACCGCGCCAGAAACATTTGAGTGGCAAAAAGAAAAATTAAAAGAGGCTCCCAGTGAATGGGGGCAGCGCTTATTGCATGTACTTGGCGACAAGGTAAAGCTGCAAATAGGCCAGCAACTTCAGCGCGCGCAAATTAGATTAGATCCTCCAAACCTAGGCAGTATTGAAATATCTATTAATATCGAAGGGGATAAAACCTCAGTCAGTTTAACTACGAGTAATGCGCAGGTTAGAGATGCCATAGCGCAAACTTTAGAGCAGTTACGTCAGTCTTTGTCGCAAAACTCAAACAGTACAGTGGATGTTAATTTGAGTGATAAACAGCAGCAACCTCAACAGCAAAGCGACAATAGCGGCATTGCAAATAATCATACTGAGATGCCTTCAATTGATGATGACAACAGCATTCGCACGCCTAAATCGCCATTAGATTGGTTGGATTTATTAGTATAACTACCTTGGATTAAGAGAGATAAAAGTGAAAAAAATAATAATAGCCCTAACTGTAATTGCACTTATTGCGGCTGCCTTTTTTGCGGGACAGTTTTTTAACGACAGTGATTCATCAAAAGAAGGTCCGCAAGCAGATATAACAAAAGTTGAATACCACGAAATGGAGCGCTTTATTATAAGCGTATCAGAGGACTCAATTGCCCGCTATTTAGTACTCGACTTGGTACTTGTTACTTCACCATCTGTATACAACACAGGCACAGAGGCGATGGAGCCGCTTGTAAGAAATGTACTGGTAAAACAGTTTGCCAATATGAGTCATAGCCAAGCAAAAGCCGCTTTTAAAGATATAGATGCGGTTCAAAAAAACTTATTAGAGCAGTTTAATTTAGTGTTAGCGAATACGGTATCTGTTCGATTGGATAACGTACTTATTACGAACGTCTTCATTCAATAGGCCATCGCTATGATGCTGCAAGAAGAGTGGGGCGAGTTAATAACAGAACCACCAGTCACCTTAACGCCACAAAAAGAGACGCAACTATTATCGCAGTACTCTTATTTGGTGAATCGAGCGGCTGCGCACATGCGCACTCAAGTGGGTGTTATTGTCGATAATGATGATATTTATCAAATAGGTATTATTGCGCTGCTGTCGTCTATTCGTCGCTATGGTCGGGATTTAGATGAGAAGTTTGCTGCATTTGCGTTTAAGCGTATTCGTGGTGCTATGTTAGATGAGTTTAGGCGTGTCGATTGGCGCCCACGACAGTTAAGGCAGCAGTCTCATCAGCTTCGTGATATGAGCCGTTCACTGCAAAAAAAGCTCGGTCGTGATGCAACAGACACCGAAATGTGTGAGGCGTTAGGAATTAACCATAAAGAGCTTATTCAACTGCATTACAGTGAGCAAGCTGAAGCATTTGATAGCCTTGAAGCGCTATTGGAAGCTAACCCAAATTTAGCGCTTACCTCTGCACATACACACGACAAAGAAGAGACAGCAGCCATGCTAAAAGTGGCGATGAGCAAACTCAATACCCGAGAAAAGCTGCTCTTGCAATTATATTACATGCACGAAATGAATATGAAAGAAATAGCGTTAACGCTCGATTTAACCGAGGCACGTGTTTGCCAACTTCATAAACAAGCACTTGAAGCGCTTACACAAGCGCTTCAAAAAATCTAATACCTAAGGAATAAAGAATGCAAAGAGTTATAGGGTTAATAGTAGTACTTGCAACAGTATTAGGTGGTTTTGCGTTTGCGGGCGGCAACATTGCCACTATGTGGCAGCCATACGAGTTTTTAATTATTTTTGGCGCAGGCTTTGGGGCGTTAATTGTGGGTAATTCAAAGTATGTACTAACAGAAATGCTATCGCAATTAAAGTATCAATTTATTAGTGGTAAAGGAACCGATACGTCTGAGCTGTACCATGACTTACTACTTGTTATTTACTCTTTATTAGACTTAGCCAGAGTGAAAGGCATTAAAGGATTAGATGAGCATGTTGAAAACCCAGAAACCAGTTCTATTTTTCTTGCCTACCCTAAAGTGTATGAGTTCCCACAGCTAGTTACTTTTATTTGCGATAACTTACGTTTATTTAGTATGGGAAAAATCAACTCTCATGACTTTGATGCCATGTTAGAGCAAGAGATTTATACCATTGAAGAGCAACGTCTTAAACCTTCTCATTCACTTGCTAATATAGCTGAAGCTATGCCAGGTTTTGGTATTTTAGCAGCGGTTGGCGGCATTATTATTACCATGCAGCATCTTGATGGACCTTTAAGTGAAATTGGCTACCATGTAGCAGCGGCGTTGGTGGGTACTTTTA
The DNA here is from genome assembly GCF_005887465.1 of Pseudoalteromonas sp. S1610. Taxonomy (GTDB): domain Bacteria; phylum Pseudomonadota; class Gammaproteobacteria; order Enterobacterales; family Alteromonadaceae; genus Pseudoalteromonas; species Pseudoalteromonas undina. The sequence continues at coordinate 146,971 of NZ_PNDI01000001.1, forward strand.
TTGGTATTTTTGCTTGTTACTGTTTAATTGCACCGCTTGCCTCAGCGATGGAGCAGTATGTAAAAAAACAAGTGGCAATGTTTGAGTGTGTGCGTGCCATGTTAGTGGCGCATGCTAAAGGGCATGTGCCTATTGTGGCGACTGATTCAGGCCGAAAATTAATTAATGAAGAAATTAAACCGACCTTTACCACCATGGAAGAGTGGATCACTAACAAGGCGGCTTAATGATGGAAAACAAAAATCAAGAAATCGTCATCAAACGCTCTCGTAGAAGAGCAACCGAAAAGCCTCATGGTGGTGCTTGGAAGGTTGCCTTTGCCGATTTTACTTTGGCGATGATGGCGTTTTTTATGGTGATGTGGATCATGGCGATCACCAATGAATCTGAGCGTGAAGAAATAGCACACTATATGCGAACTCACTCAATTTTTGATGGTGGCCCCGCTATTTTTGATCCTCAAAACAGCCCATTCCCCGTTGATTTAGGGGGATCTCCTTCTGTAATTAAGCACTTAGAGTCGGGAATTACGCCTCCGGACTCTCCAAAACCTGGAATGAGTGAAGTATTACAAGTGCCCGATGGCACCGTTGAGCCTAAAGCAGGGCAAGGCGAGAAGTTAAATTCAGCGATTGATAGCCAATTTGAAGCTTCATCTGAGCTGAGCTTATTACTGGAAAGTATTGATGAACTCAGTAAAGAAGAGTTACTAAAAAATAACTTACTAGTTGAAGAAGTGCCCTTGGGGCTCAGAGTGATCATTAGAGACGATAAGCACCACCAAATGTTTGAACGCTCAAAGTCGCAAATGACTCCATTTTTTGAAGATCTGTTTCTATACCTTGGCGGATTAGTTAAAGACATTAACAACAAAATCATTATTTCTGGGCACAGCGATGCCAGCTTATTTGTTGATGGCAGCTCTCGTAATTGGGACATTTCTGGCGATAGAGCGCAGCAAGCAAGAAAAGTAATGACCATGGGCGGAATGCCATCCAGTCAGGTGCTTCAAGTAAATGCGTTTTCATCAAATCGGCCAATTAACAAAGAAAATAAAAAAGCCAGCGAAAACAGACGTGTTGAATTGCTGATCTTAACTAAAGATGCGCAGGATAAATTTAACCAATTATTTGATGATAGCAACATTAACAATCCGATAAAAAAAGCGGCTGGTGCGGCAACGGCTAACAAACCCGTGCTACGCCTTGAAGAGAATTATGAGTAACCAATCAGACACTAAACGAAGTTACAAAAGGTGGAACTTAAACCTTAAAGATAATTACGAGCCTGAGTCAGTTCAGCTTGGCGGGGTGGGCGTGCAGTTATTACGCCGTTGTTTTATTGATATTTCACTATGCCATGGTGTGGCAAAAGATATTAGCGTGGGCGGTGTGGGGTTATTAGTACCTGCTGAAAAGACGATCCCCAATAAAATTATTGTGGTGTTTGATAAAACCAATCGATTGGCTGGCAAAGTGATGTATCGCCGTGCAGTGAGTGAAAAATTAATGTTTTTAGGGGTTGAGTGGATAAGCAAAAATGAGCGCTTACGCAGCGATATTGTTAATCGTTTACAGCTACAAGCCCAATTGAAAAAAGCAAAAAAACGAACATAAGCTGAATATAAATGAATCAGGAAAAACAGTGGTATGAGTAAAACGTTAAACGCTAAAACAAAGTTAATTAAAGCGAAAGATTCTGAGCATATTACGCCATTTGCACTCACGCTTGAGCAAAGAGCATATGAACAAGCACAACAAAAAGCAGCGCACATAAACGTTAATATTCGTAAAACTTTGGAGTTAGAGCTAGCCCAATTATTTAACGACAGCCGTTTTGATGTAGAAATTTCGCCTTGTTCGCATTCGGTTATTAACAGTTGGTTTAAAGAATCCTCAAGGATATTTCTTGCCTGCCCTTTATTTGCCCCTTCTCAAGGTGAGGCCTATTTAGCGCTTGATTATCAAAGTGCATATAAAACAGCTGATTTATGCTTAGGTGGGCAATTTAATAATGTGAACAGCACAGAGCAAGTCTCTGATGAGGTGAATAACGAATTAAGCTCAACAGAAAGCCGTATTTGTGGTCGCTTACTACAGCGCCAAGTGCAGGGCATTCAAGGCTTATTATTTAGAGAACGCTCAGCGTTATTAGGTGAGATACAAAAGTCTCATGCCTTACCTGAAGCATTACAATATTTAGCCTTTAAAGTGCGGTTTATATTAGAAAACCAAGTAATAAGTTGGTTTTTATGGCTGCCAATTAGCTTTTTTTGCACAGCTGATAGCGAGCAAGATTCAGCAAATAACGAAACACTCAATACTGATATGTGGACACAGTTTGCGGTGCAAGGTCAGATTGAAATGGCGAAGAAAAAAGTCACTTTAAAGCAATTAAAGGCCTGTGTAGCCGGCGGGGTATTACCCATTGAACTTAATGAAGCTGCACTATTTAACCTAGGTCATAAACAAATATTTAAAGGCCAAGTTGTTGAGCAAGAGACTGGCTTAGCATTTCAAATCACACAATTATCAAACAATACAACGAGTAACTAAATTATGAACGAGAACCTTGATAGCGCCTTGGCGGGCTTAGAGCTTGATGCTTTTGATGGATTTGATGATAAATCTGTTAACAAAACTAACGAAGGAAATATGTCATTTTTTCAAGATGTTCCTTTACTCGTCACTCTTGAAGTAGCAAGTACTGAAATTACCTTAGGCGAGCTTAGCCAAGCCAAAGAAGGCGATGTGCTTAAGCTAGACAAAGTAGCTGGTGAAGCGCTTGATGTAAAAGTGAATGGGGTATTTTTTGCTAAAGCAGAAGTGGTAATGGTTGAAGGGCAGTATGGTTTGAAATTTGCTCAAACAGATACCGCAAAGGATCAATAAACAAATGAATAAACGCGTAATTTTTAAAGTTAGCCTACTGTTGATCATGATGTTTTTACCAAGCTGGCTAAATGCGGAAGAACTTACGCTGTTTTCTCTAAAAGATACGGCCGACGGGCAAGACTATAGCGTTAAATTGCAAATACTCTTATTAATGACGGTATTGAGTTTATTACCTGCGCTACTGATGGTTTTAACGTCGTTTACCAGAATCATCATTGTATTGGCAATTTTGCGCCAAGCTATGGGGTTACAACAAAGCCCACCGAATAAAATTTTGATTGGCATCTCACTGATGCTCACCATGTTGATTATGCGACCAGTTTGGCAGGATATTTACCAAAATGCATATACGCCTTTTCAGCAGCAAACCATAGGGTTAGAAGAAGCTTTACTCACCGCAGAAAAGCCTTTGCGTGCTTTTATGCTTAGGCAAACTCGCGAAAGTGAATTACGCCAAGTGTTATTAATTGCCAATGAGCCAACCACACTCACCGCGCAAGAGATTCCGTTTGAAGTATTAATGCCTGCCTTTGTACTAAGTGAGCTTACTACCGCTTTTCAAATTGGCTTTATGTTATTTATTCCTTTTTTAATTATAGATTTAGTTGTCAGTAGTGTGCTGATGTCTATGGGTATGATGATGCTATCACCGCTGATCATTAGCTTACCGTTCAAGCTCATGGTGTTTGTACTTGCCGATGGCTGGTCAATGATAGCGGGTACGCTGGCAGCAACATTTGGAATGTCACCATGACCCCAGAAATGTCGGTAGAGCTTATTTCAAGCGCGGTTTATACCATAATAAAACTGATTTTAGTCTTAATTGTGCCGGGTTTAATTCTAGGTATTGTAGTGGCCATTATTCAAGGTGCGACCTCTATTCAAGAGCAAACCCTAACGTTCTTACCACGTATGTTATTAACCTTATTAATGGTAGTGTTTGCGGGGCATTGGATGCTACAAATTTTGATTGATTGGTTTGATAAGCTCAAATTTATGTTACCTGGAGTATTTGGTTGAGCTCATTACTTGCTTTAACGTCTACTGACTTAGTCAGCTGGATGGGCACGCTTTGGTGGCCATTTGTACGTTTTTCTGCACTTTTATGGTCTATGCCGGTATTTGACAATCCGGCAGTAACGCCGCGCTCTCGTATTTTAGTGTCTATGATGTTGGCTTTTTTAGTTGCTCCGCAGTTACCACTTGCACCTGCTATTGACTTGTTTTCTTTAGATGCCGCCATCTTAACCTTCGAGCAAATTATTTTTGGGGTAATGATGGGGTTATCGCTGCGTATTTTGTTTGAAGTAATGGCAATGATAGGGCTGATCTTATCCATGCAGATGGGTTTATCAATGGCGCTTGTTATGGACCCCGGTAGTGGTAACCAAGTGGCATTATTGGGACGGTTATTTTGGATTATGTGTGCATTACTGTTTTTTGCCGCAGATGGTCACTTAATAACTCTACAAGTTATGGTAGAGAGCTTTCATAGCTTTCCGATTGGTCGCAGTATTTATGAGTTTGATATTCAGGCGATTATTATGTTGTTTGCGTGGATGTTTTCCTCTGCTTTATTGCTGTCGCTACCAGGGATAGTCGCCATGTTATTGGTTAACTTAACCTTTGGTGTAGCAAGTAGGGCGGCGCCGTCATTAAATATTTTTGTATTGGGTTTCCCTATGTCGCTATTGATGGGGTTTTTCTGCGTATTTATGACCTTAGAGTACACAGGAAGTGCGTTTTCAAGGCTAACGTATCATGTACTAACAACCTTTGCACAAGCGATGAGGTAGCGGTATGTCTGAAAATAGCTCGCAAGAAAAAACAGAACAACCCACAGAGAAACGGCTAAAAAAAGCCAAAGAAGACGGCCAAGTCGCGCGCTCAAAAGAGCTCAATACCGCTATTTTATTAATGGTCAGTATTGCTGGGTTATTGTGGTTTGCCAATTTATTTTACAGCTTATTTGTTAACTTAATGAACAGTACTATGGTGCTGGATCATACGATTATAAATAATAAAAAAATGATGCCCATCGCGTTGGGCGAGGCCATTATGAATATGCTATCAACCCTTACGCCGTTTTTATTATTAAGCTTTTGCGCAATGTGGATCACTGGGTGTTTACCTGGCGGGTTTGTGTTTTCAAAAAAACTCGTGGCGCTAAAAATGAGCAAGCTCAACCCACTAACCGGGTTAGGCAAAATGTTTGGTAAACAGTCGTTAGTTGAGCTACTTAAATCAATACTAAAAATAACCTTACTGGCGATTTGCTTATATACCTTTTTAACTAAGCTGTGGATGCAGCTGATGATGTTACAAAACTTAGATATAAAAGTGGCGATAGGCCAAGGCATTGAGTTGTTATTTTTATCGTTAATGATCACGGTAACTTTACTACTTTTTATTGCAGTTATTGATGTGCCTTTTCAGCAAAAACAGATTGCCGATAAAATAAAAATGACCCACCAAGAAGTAAAAGAAGAGCGTAAATCTTCAGACGGTAGCCCTGAGATAAAAAATAAAATTCGGCAAATACAATATCAGCAATCGAATAGAAAAATTGAAGAGCGTGTTCCCACTGCCGATGTGATTGTCACCAACCCTACTCATTATGCTGTGGCAATAAAGTACAGTGAAGAAGCGGCTAAAGCCCCTTATGTTGTCGCTAAAGGCGTAGATGAAATGGCGCTGAGAATTCGCGAAGTGGCCCGTATGAATAACAAAGAAATAATAGAAATCCCTGCATTAGCACGGGCTATTTATTTTTCGACTCGGGTCGACCAAGAAGTGCCCAACGGCTTATACAGTGCGGTTGCCTATGTACTGACCTATGTATTGCAATTAAAAGCATACAAGCAAGGACGTGGGCAAGCACCTGCAGCTTTACCTGAATTAACAATCCCTAAAAACTTACAGAAACCTTAGATGTTGGAGTTATAATTTGAACTGGCGCAGTTTTACTCAACCTTATACCGCTATTCCTATTTTGTTGTTAGCTGTTTTGTCGATGGTTATTTTGCCATTACCAGGATGGCTATTAGATGCATTGTTTACCTTTAACATTGTATTGTCGGTGATTGTATTGTTAGTCGCTGTGTCTACTAAAAAGCCGCTCGATTTTTCTGTATTTCCGACTATTTTGTTAGTCGCCACCTTGATGCGTTTAACCCTAAACATTGCTTCAACACGTGTGGTATTACTGCATGGCCATGAAGGCTCAGATGTGGCAGGTCGCGTTATTCAAGCGTTTGGTGAAGTGGTTATAGGCGGTAACTACGTCGTTGGTATTGTGGTGTTTGTTATTTTAATGGTGATTAACTTTGTGGTTATTACCAAAGGCGGTGAGCGTATTTCTGAGGTGGCTGCACGCTTTACTCTAGACGCCATGCCCGGTAAACAAATGGCAATTGACGCGGATTTAAATGCCGGATTAATTGGCCCTGAGCAAGCAAAAGAGCGACGCAGTACTATAGCCCAAGAAGCCGATTTTTATGGCTCTATGGATGGTGCATCTAAGTTTGTACGCGGTGATGCTATAGCTGGCTTAATTATATTAGTGATCAACCTGTTGGGCGGTGTTTCAATAGGTGCTTTTCAACATGGTTTAAGCTTAGCCGAAGCGTTTCAGCGTTTTGCACTGTTAACCATAGGTGATGGCTTAGTTGCGCAAATTCCTTCGTTATTACTCGCGGTTGCTGCTGCAATTATTGTTACGCGTATGAACGATGAAGGCGATGTAAGTGAAGCAGTAGGTAAGCAGTTACTTGCCTCTCCACGTGTTATTTTTACTGCTGCTTTAATTATGGTTACGCTTGGTATTGTGCCTGGGATGCCCACTGTCGCCTTTTTAGGGTTTGCCGCGCCATTATTTTATGTTGCTTGGCGATTACAACGCTCTCTCCCCGATAACTCTTTAATTGAAGCCGAACAAATGACCGACACTATTTTAAGTGAGCAACAGGCTAACTTAGAATGGGGAGATATTTCTCATGTTGATAAGTTGTCGGTTGAGCTTGGCTTTCGTTTGGTTTATTTAGCCGATAAAGACAAAGGGGAAGAGCTGGTAAAAACCTTAAGAGGTGTGCGTAAAAATCTCTCTGAGCAACTTGGGTTTTTATTACCGGAGATCAGAATAAAAGATAACCTAAAATTAAACCCACAAGAATACAAAGTAAACTTAGCCGGTGTGCCTGTTGCAAGTGCTAATGTAAACGCCAAAGAACTACTCGCGTTAAACACCGGCGATGTATACGGCAGCTTAGATGGTGAATTAACCACTGATCCTGCTTATGGGCTTGAGGCTGTTTGGATAAAAGATGACAGTAAAACCCAAGCATTGAATATGGGTTACTCAGTGGTTGATTTAGGCACCATTATTGCTACTCATACCGGCAAAGTGATCAAAGAACATTTAGATGAGTTATTTAGTTATGAAGACGTACAAAAGCTTAATGAGCGACTAAAAGAAATCTCACCTAGCTTAGCCGAAACCTTCGAAAAAGCATTACCGACTAATTTACAGCTAAAAGTGATTCGTTTACTACTAAAAGAACACATAAGTATTAAAGACATAGTTACTATCGCCGGCACATTAATAGACAGTATTGAGGTAACTAAAGATCCGATTTTACTGGTTTCAGACGTACGCTGCGCACTGCAAAAAGTATTGGTAAAACAGGTGATGGGTAATCGTGATGAACTCAGTGCCTATAGCTTAGATGAAAAACTAGAAAGCACCTTACAAAGCTCACTTGATCAAGCTATGCAGGCTGGCAAAGTTGTACTAGATAGTTTTGCGGTAGACCCTAATTTACTAGGGCAATTTCAACGCACAATGCCGATGATAGTCGAAGACATGAAATCAAGAGGGGTAACGCCTACATTAATTGTGGTGCCGCAGCTTCGGCCGCTATTAGCTCGTTACGCAAAAACCTTTACTAAGGGTAGCTTAGTTGTTCTTTCTTATAATGAAATTCCAGATACCATTCGGGTAGATATACTCGGTTCGTTGGGATGAATGATTGTAAAATGAGCATAAAATGAACTGGCTATGAATTTTATATAGTAATATTTGCATTTAATGATATTTAACTATAGTCTGTTGTTTTTATTGTACATAGTTACTAGTTTTTATATTGGTTTAAAATAATGCTTAAGTAAATTAAATGGCAAACTATGCGAAAGCATAGGACGCAAAGCTCCCAGTCTAAGGCTATCGCTACGATCGTGGGGTTACATTAACTTAGTGATATTCATTAATACTGTGTTTGTATTTGTTGTATTTCGCTATTGATTTAAAAAACTTAATTGTTCTATTTAACTTTATACGGAATATACATGAATAGATTAACTCAGCTGATTAAATTTGCATTGCCCTGTGCTGTGTTTATGTCCTCGCAGGGACACACATCAGAGCAAAACCTGGTGCAAAACTACGAAAACTCTATTTGGTCAGTAAATAGTAACCCGTTTGCGTGTTCACTCAAACAGCGCTTTGATAATTATGCGTTACTTGAAGTAAAAACCCTCCCAGCAAAAACTCAACAATTGGAATTTACTTGGCTTTTACAAGATAAACCAATAGTAGGTTTACACGTTTTATCTCGTAAAGCAGATTGGCAATCTGCAGATACCATTCTTACTGCCGTGAACTTTGTATCCTCTAATGTCGAAGATAACAAGGTGCAATTTTCTGCCGATATGACCGCATTACTTCGTGTGATTAAACAAGGCGGTTGGTTAGACACGCTAGTAAGCTTTGGTGATGAACAACTTCGCCTGACCTTTACTAATACCCATAGCGATGAAATAGTTGCCGATTATCAACAGTGTTTAGCTAATTTATCGCCGCTTTCTTGGGAGCAAGCACGCGATCATCAATTACAGTTTGCCAGTGGGCAGCGCACAGTAACAACGGCTAAAGATCTTAAATTTTTAAAAGATTTAGTGCGTTACATTTCTTTAGACAGTCGCGTAAGTAAAGTGCTAGTTGATGGCCACACAGATAATACGGGCTCGCCGCTGTCAAATCGGTTGCTTTCAAAAGAAAGAGCAGATGACGTAGCTGCCAGACTTATTGAATTTGGCTTACCCAAAGACATGTTAGAAGTAAGAGCGCATGGTCAACGTTATCCCATTATAAAAAACTCGGAGCAGGGCGCATCGTCTAATCGCCGTGTTTTAGTTCGTCTTTTCCGACACTCAAGTTAATTGCACTGCAAAGGAAAAATATGAGTCAAAGATACCTTTTATGGATCAGTGAGCAGCAGCCAACGCCTGAGATTCAGCAAGTTGTATTTGCCGAAAATTTTAAGTTTCTGCATACAAACTCCATCAGCGATGCGGTTAGCCACTGCCTTATAAGTAAGCCAGAGCTTGTGTTTGTTGATGCGGATACTCAACAACTCGAACTGGTTGAATTAGTAAAATTACTGCGTAAAACATGTCCCACTTCGCAAATTGTGACGTTAGTCGATTCTTCACAAAGTGAAATTGCTTCAAAAACTATTAATAACGGTGGCGCTGTTGATTATCTCTTAAAACCTTTCTTTGCTGAGCAGCTTAAAAAAACAATCAGAAACACTGATTCAATGAAGCATGGGTTTGAAGATTTAATCGCTGTTTCAACTAAGTCACAACAAGTACTGCGTTTAGCTAATCGAGCTGCCCAAACATCGGCAGGGGTGTTAATTACCGGCGAATCGGGAACAGGTAAAGAGAAGTTAGCGCACTTTATTCATAAATCCTCAGACCGTAAAGATAAGCCATTTATTGCAGTTAACTGTGCTGCAATCCCAGAAAATATGCTCGAAGCCATGTTATTTGGATTTAATAAGGGGGCATTCACCGGTGCGGTGAATGCTCAGGCAGGTAAATTTGAGCTGGCCAATGGCGGTACTATTTTACTGGATGAAATTACTGAGCTGCCATTGGATTTACAAGCTAAATTACTGCGGGTATTACAAGAGCGAGAAGTTGAAAGACTCGGCAGTCATCAAAAAATAAAATTAGATATACGCATTATTGCCGCCTCTAACCGCATATTGCGTGAACAAGTTGAGCAAGGCGCTTTTCGTGAAGACTTATTTTACCGTTTAGATGTATTACCGCTTAGTTGGCCTGCACTTCGGGATCGTGTTGATGACATCATTCCATTGGCTCATCACTTTATCAAAAAATATGGTAACTCTGAGTTTCACATTAGTAAACAAGCAGAAGATGTGATGCTTTGTTACAACTGGCCGGGCAATGTACGGGAAATTGAAAACGTGATTCAACGTGCATTAGTTATGGCCAGAGGTGTTGAAATTCAGGTTGAAGATTTAAATTTACCGCAATGTTCACCTGCAGCGGCGGCTTTTTGTGCCACGCAGTTAAAGGAGAATAAAAAGCAGGCGGAGTTTGATTATATATACAGTTTATTGAGTCGGTTTAAAGGTCATCGTACTCAAACAGCACAGGCGCTTGGCGTAACTACCCGAGCATTAAGATACAAAATTGCCGCTATGCGTGAATGCGGTATTGATATTGATGCAATTGCATAATTTGAAGGAAAAAAAGAATGTCGCCAATTGAAAGTCAACAAATGATGCTGGGCAAAATGATGGATATGCAAAAAATTGCAGGTCCAGAGAGCATAGAGCCGGCTGCTATCAGTAATCAAAATGTAAATATTAGTGAAGACTTTAAGCATGTTATTCGCTCTATCAACGCCCAACAAAATATTGCCGGTGAAATGGTTAAAGCCGTTGATACTGGTGAAAGTGAAGATGTGGTAGGCGCAATGATCGCCAGTCAAAAAGCGGGGCTTAGTTTTTCTATGCTGATGGAAATGCGCAATAAAGTGCTCAATGGCATTGATGATGTCATGCGCATGTCACTGTAGAGGCTGATATGAAAGGAGAATTAGCAAAAGTACCTGAGCAAAATGAGAGCAACCTAAAAGAAAGAGTGGTTAATCTCTCCAACAAATTAAACTTCGGCAACTCAGGTGACAGAAGTGTCGCGACCATTGCTCTACTAGCGACATTAGTAGCGGCTACTATAGTCCTTATTTTATGGACCTCGGCTAAAAACTACGTACCGCTTTACGGTAATCAAGAAAGCTACGATAAAGCCAATATTTTAGAAATTTTAGATAAAGAACAAATCACGTTCCGCATCGATACCGATAGCGGTAATATTTTAGTGCCACAAGAAAAACTGGCTGATGCACGAATCACGCTTGCGGCTAGAGGAATAAAAGCCTCTATGCCTGAGGGTATTGAGAATATTAGCGACAAAGTGTCTATGGGCACCAGTCAATTTATCGAATCTATGCAATACCAGCATGCCTTGGAAGGTGAGTTGGCACGCACCATTATTAACATGCAAGGCATACGCAATGCGCGGGTGCACTTGGCAGTCCCTAAGCGCAGCTTATTTGTTGGGCGTACTGAGCAAAAAACCGCAGCGTCTGTGATGGTTGATTTAGCGCCAGGACACGAACTTAAACCAGAGCAAGTGGAAGCCATTATTGCACTGATTATTGGCAGTGTGCCTGGGCTTGATTCTCGTTCTGTGTCGGTGGTAGATCAGCGTGGTAAATTACTCAGCGGCGACTTATTTGATACCACTCCAGTAGGCAAAGAAACCGATAAAAAGCTCGCCTTTATTGAAAAAGTTGAGCGCAACATAGAGCAACGCGCATCTATTATGTTGTTGCCAATTTTGGGTGAAGGTAATTTTAGAATTCAGGTTTCTAGTGATGTTGATTTTAGTGTGGTTGAAGAAACACGTGAAATGGTTGACCCACAAAATGTATTAACACAAGAGTTTATTAAATCTGATAGCACCCTAGATCAGCTGGCGGCTGGTATTCCGGGCTCTTTAGCTAATGAGCCACCTGTGCCTAACGAACAAGCTGAAGATGAAAACAACGAGCGAACTTCACAACGAAATGAGAGTAAACGACAGTTTGAAAATGGTCGCTCGGTAACTCATACCCAATTTGAAGTAGGCCGCATTAAAAACATGAGCTTATCGGTACTTATTAATGAGCAAGTAGCTGGAACAGCTGATGGCTGGAGCGAAGAAAAGCTGGCTTCATTAGGTGAAATGGTAAAAAAGGCCACGGGGTTTAACGACGCACGCGGCGATCAATTCAACATCACTAGCTTTGCCTTTGTAGAACAAAAAATACTAGCCCCAGGTGAAGGTCTTGAATGGTGGCAAATGCCTGAGCTTAAAGAGTATGCCCGTTATATTGTGGGTACTTTAATTAGTTTATTGCTGATTTTATTTGGTGTGCGCCCTTTAGTTAATCACTTAATAAAAGGTAAAAGTAACGAAGCAAACAACGCCATGGCAACCGCTGATAATGAGGTTAAATCAGCCTCTACAACAGAAAGACAAAGCAGTCCGCTTGATGACGCCATTAATGCTAAATCGCAAATAGAAAACTTAACCGCCAAAGAAGGCGCAGGCGAACATCAAAATATGTCGTTACCGCAAATAGGCAATGACTTTGAAGAACAAATAGCGCACATGCAGTTACTTGCTAACAAAGAAACCGAGCGTGTTACGTCGGTAATAAAATATTGGGTAGAACAAGGAGTTGAAATTGAATCAAGAAAAGCTTGATAAAGGCTCACAATTACCGGCGCTAGATCGCGCCGCTATTTTATTGCTAAGTATGGGCGAGGAAAATGCCGCCAGTGTCATTCGTAAATTAGGCCGCCGTGAAGTGCAGGCTATTTCTGAGCGTATGGCTAAAATTTCAAACGTTACTCAACAGGATGTTGCAGGCACCTTGAGTGAATTTTTTGATTGCTACCGCAATGAAAGTGGCGTCAATGGCGCGTCGCGTGTGTATTTAGAGCGAGCACTTGATAAAGCTGTCGGCCGTAAGCTTGCCAAAACTATGCTTGATGATATTTATGGTGGTGCAATGAATGACGATTTACGTCGTTTAGAGTGGATCCCGCCAGAGCTTATTGTACGCTTTTTAGATCAGGAACATGTGCAAATGCAAGCGCTGTTTTTGGCCTTTTTACCGCCAGAGCAAGCCTCAGCCATTATTGTACTGTTTCCAGAATCGAAGCATGATGATTTACTGTATCGAATTGCCAGTCTTCGTGAAGTGAGCGAACACGTTATTGATGATGTGCGCTTAACGCTTGAGTCGTGTATTGAGTTTGTTGGCCGCCAAGTAGGCGCACAAGTGAATGGTGTCGATAAAGCGGTAGAAATTATGAATCGTTACAACGGTAATAAGAGCCAAATTATCGAACTAATGAAAAAACATAACACTAACGTAGCTGATGAAATACAAGAGAAAATGTACGACTTTGATGGCTTAATTAAGCAAACAGACGAGACACTAACCTTGTTGCTTAATGACATTCCTGATGAGTTATGGACGATGTCGTTAAAGGGTGTAAACAGCGAGTTTTTAGCGCGTGTTTTAGGTGCACTACCTAAACGTTTAGCGCAAGTGTACCAGCAGCAAATTGATGGTTTAAGCGCGCAACCACTGAGCAAAGTGATTGCCGCCAGAAAAGAAATTATGTCGATAGTTAGAGACATGAGCAAACAAGGTGATATTGAATATCGCTTATTTGAAGAAGAGACCGCAGGCTAACTATGAGTCAAGCATTTAGGTTTCCCACTTTAAATAAAAATGAGCAACATCAAACGCTGCAAGAGCGTTTAGATGCTGCTCAGCGTGTTGGTTTACAGCAGGGCTATGAAGAAGGGCTCGCGCAGGGGGCTGCCAATAAGCAAAGCGAATTAGAGCAGCAAATGGAGCAACAAATAGAGTTGCGTGTTTCTGAGCGCCTCGAGACGCAAAAAACACAGCTTATTGAACGTTTTAACACTTTATTTGATAAAGCTAATAATGAGCTACTTAACTTTAATGATGAGTTTAAACAAGATCTTGCCTTAATGATAAGTACCTTGGCTGAGCACGTTATTGACTGCGAGCTAAAAGTACGCCCCGAAATACGCGCGCAGCTTATTGAAAAAGCCATTACCTTGCTTAGCAATCGCGATGTAGTAACAAAAGTTATGTTCTCAGGCTCTGATCGCCACTGCTTTAATGATGCACGTTTAGCTGAGTTTTTAGTGCCGGTTTATTTTGACGAAGCTCTGATCAGTGGAGATGTTGAACTGGTGGCAGAGCAACAAACACATCGATTTTCTTTTTCAGAGCGATTACAAAGCCTACTGGATGAAGTGATACCTGAAATTTTAAAAGCACAGCCGCATGACTAACCCTTTACATACCAGCTTAAAGTCTGGGCTGAAAGCGCTAACCCCGCCTGAATTAGTTAAAAGCTATGGCCGTTTAACACGAGTTAATGGTTTAACGCTTACCGCTACCGGTGGGCAATTTGCTATGGGTGAAAAATACCAAGTAGAAAGTGTTGATGGTCACTGGTATGACGCTGAAGTAGTAGGTTTTAATCAAGATGAAGCCTATTTAATGCCACTAAAAAAAATTCAAAATTTATATTCAGGTGGACGCGTTAGGCCAGTTATAAAAAACAGCCATGTGGCTATTTCTGAAAAGTTATTAGGGCGTGTGCTTGATGCGCAAATGCAGCCGATTGATAACTTAGGCCCACTTGAACAAGACAGTATAAAAAGCGCCAGTAAATTGGGTAACGATTATTCTTTAACGCCGCTGGAGCGCAAAGGCGTTATCGAGCCGTTAGATGTGGGTATTCGCGCTATTAATAGCTTATTTAGTGTGGGAAAAGGCCAGCGTTTAGGGCTATTTGCAGGTTCGGGTGTAGGTAAAAGTAAGTTGCTTGGCATGATGACCCGCTTTACCTCTGCCGATGTGGTTATTGTAAGCCTTGTCGGTGAGCGTGGTTGGGAAGTAAAAGATTTTATTGAGCAAAGCCTAGGTAAAGAAGGCTTAAAAAAAGCCATCGTAATAGCATCCCCAGCAGACGATTCTCCCTTATTGCGTATTAAAGCGGCCGAGCTTAGCCATAAATTGGCGGCTTATTTTAGAGATAAAAATTCAAATGTATTGCTGTTGATGGACTCATTAACCCGCTATGCGCAAGCACAGCGAGAAATTGGCTTATCGGTAGGTGAGCTGCCTGCATCCAAAGGATACCCGCCATCGGTATTTAGTAAATTAACCCAGCTGGTTGAGAGTTCCGGTAATAGTGAAAAAAGCAAAGGCAGCATGACCGCCATTTATACAGTATTAGCTGAAGGCGATGATCAACAAGATCCAATAGCCGATAATGCCCGAGCAATTCTTGATGGCCATATAGTATTGGATCGCACCTTAGCAGAAAAGGGCCACTATCCGGCCATTAATATTGGTTCATCGATTAGCCGAGTAATGCCAAATATAGTAAGTGATGAGCAGCTAAGTTTTTGTTATAAATTGAAAAAACTTTATAGCCGCTACATGCAAGTGCATGAGCTTATTCCTTTAGGGGCGTATCAGGCAGGTAAAGATCCGGAACTCGACAGTGCGGTAAATTTGTATCCACAAATCGAATCATTTCTATGCCAAGGGTTGAACGAACAAGTGGATTTTTCACAGTCAATAACTCAATTAAATGCAGTGATGGGTAAACTGAATGCTTAATAAATTTTTAGGATTACAACAACAAAAATTAGATAAAATGCTGGCCGAGCAAACTCAGTTACAACAAAGAAGTAACCTAGAGCAGCAACGTTTATCGCAACTTCAGCAGCACATAAACAGTATGGATAAAAACCAGCAAATGAGCTCGGCGCTGAGCTTACAAAATTTATCAGGGATGAAGCGTATTTTGTCTGGCTTATCGACGCAGCAACAAGCGCGCATTGATGATTCACAGCAAGATGAATTACGTCAGCAGCAAGCTTGTTTTAAGCAAATGAGCTTCACCAAAGGCATAGAAGGGATAGTGAGTAATAGGCATCGTGCTGATCAAAATAAAGCGCAGCAGCAAGAGGCTAAAACGTTAGACGAAATGATCAGCCAAGCACATAGTCGTACTCTGCATAAATAACTGCTAATTTTTGCTACAATGGCGGCAAAGTAATTTAGGGTAAATAGCGTGCTGCCGGTTCAAGAAATATATACTTCACTCATTGATGCTTTAAAAGCCAACCCAATCACCTTACTGCAAGCGCCGCCTGGTGCTGGTAAATCAACATGGTTGCCATTACAACTTATGCGCGATGGGCATTATAAGCGCATCGTCATGTTAGAGCCGCGGCGCTTGGCAGCAAGAAATATTGCTAACTATTTAGCGCACTGCCAAAACGAAACGCTAGGGCAAAGTGTCGGTTTACGGGTGCGAGGTGAAAGTAAAGTCAGCACACAAACTCGCCTTGAAATAGTTACCGAAGGCATGCTTACGCGCATGTTACAAAATGATCCTGAGCTTAGTGATGTTGATTTACTTATTTTTGATGAGTTTCATGAGCGTTCCATCGCAGCAGATACCGCACTGGCTTTTGCTTTAGAATCGCAAGCGGCACTGCGTGAAGATTTAACCATTATGTTGATGTCGGCCACCCTTGATAGCGAACGCTACACTGGGTTTTTTAATTGCCCAGTAATTCAATCAAACGGGCGAAGTTACCCCATTGACGAAATATATTGCCCAATAAAAGATGAAAGCCGCTGGCTTGATGCTATTCCACCAATAATAAAACAAGCACTCAATGAGCAAACAGGCAGTGCGCTGGTATTTTTACCCGGCCAGCGTGAAATACTGCGAGTGCAGCAAGCGCTGAGCGACTTGCCCAATGATTGTATTGTTGCCACATTATTTGGCGAACAAGATAAAGCTAATCAACAAGCTGCAATTTCACCTGCGCCTCAAGGGATGCGAAAAGTAGTATTAACGACCAATGTTGCCGAAACAAGTTTAACCATTGAAGGTATTAGAATTGTTGTTGATAGCGGCAAGCGCCGTGCAGCCAGCTTTAATTTAAAAACCGGTGTCACTGAGCTCACTACGCAAAGTATATCGCGTTCATCGGCAGTACAACGCGCAGGGCGTGCAGGACGAATAGAACCAGGGGTTGTGTATCGGTTAGGTTCCAAACAAACTTTTGAAAGACGAAACAGCCACGATAACCCTGATATTCTTACCTCAGATATTAGCCAACTGATGCTTGAGGCGAAGCAGTGGGGCGCAAGTATTAGTGAACTCACCTTACTTGACCCGCCGAGTGAGCAACAATGCAGCCAAGCTACTAATTTATTATCTATGCTTGAAGCTATAGATAGTAACGGTAAGCTCACCACGCTGGGTAGTAAAATGTTGGGCTTTGGTGCCGATATTCGCTTAGCGCATATGTTATTAAAAGCGCAAATGTTAGAACCACAGTTAAGTGGGATTTATCGCTTAGCTATTTATTTAGTGGCCTTACTAGAAAGCCGAGTTAGCACTGCCAATGAGCTCAACCTAGCACTGCATAGTCAACAACAACGACCACATCCGGTGTTTAAGCAGCAATTAAATTATTGGTTCAAACGCTTAAAATTTACCGACAGTCGTACAGATTTAAACACTGAACATTTAAGCTTATTAGTGTCGCTTGCCTACCCTGATCGCATCGCTAAAAAACGTGGTAATGGCTACTTATTAGCAAATGGGGCAGGGGCTGAACTAAACCCTGACTACTGGCATAATGACGAATATATAGCTATTGCCAGTATGGGCGGACATAAAGGCGGGCGTATTTTTGCGGCCACGGCGCTAAATCCATTTTCGCTTAAAGAGTATTTACCGTATTTATTCACTGAGTTAACCCGCTGCGAGTTTGATGAAAAAGCCGCTCGGTTTATTCATCAAGATGAAGTAAAACTTGGGGAAATTACCCTTAGTAGCCAACCAAGTAAACATAAGCTTGATAAAACAGAGCGCACCAAGGCATGGCTTAGTTTGTTTGCCAAACAGGGCTTTTCACTGTTTAACGAGCAAAAAGAAAGTGAGCAGTTACTTATTAGAATGTGCTTAGCTAGTAAATTGATGCCAGAACAGTTTCCTATTATTAGTCAGCAGCAGCTCATTGAAACAGCAGGTGATTGGTTAGGGGTATACCTTGAAGATATTAAAACCCTTGAGCAACTTAAAAAGTTTAATTATTTTGAGGCACTACAAAATTGTTTTAATTGGCAACAGCAAAGCGAGCTAAAATCTTTACTCCCACTGCGGCTAACAGTACCAAGTGGCTCTAACATAAAAATTGAATACCAACTTGATGGACCTGCCAAGCTTAGTGTGCGCATGCAAGAAGTATATGGTTTAACCAGCACGCCTATGTTAGCTAACGGTAAATTAACACTGCTAATGGAGTTGTTATCTCCAGGCAAGCGTTCACTACAGTTAACTCAAGACTTAGCACATTTTTGGAATAGTAGTTACCGCGAGGTACAAAAAGAGATGAAAGGGCGCTACCCGAAGCATTTTTGGCCAGACGATCCTGCCAATAGCGTTGCCACCAATAGAGTAAAAAGCAGAATGTGATCACGCTTTCTTAACTTTACTTAATGTTAAATGTTGACCATGCAAATAACGAACTTTTTTGGGCGTTTTACAAGCGACTAAACTACTATTACTTTAATGCTGACATTTTACAGAGTAAGACTTACTACGCTAGTGTAAATATGAGCCGTAAGGTAGCGAGCGTTTGTAACTAATTGAAGGCGCAGCTAACAATCTAAAAGTGATAATGGAGGGAACATGCATGAAAGGCGTTATCTTTAGAGGGCTTGAGGCACTGGTTATTGAAAAATGTGGCATGGCTGCATGGGACGACTTACTTGAAAAAAATGCACCTGAAGGTCGTGTTTATATTTCTGCAGAAAGTTATCCAGATGAAGAAATAGTTGGTTTGGCACAAGATGTAGCAACTGCACTTTCTATGTCTATGCCAGAGGTATTAAAGGCCTTTGGAGAGTATTTATTTTCTCACTTAAAGGCACGTCACCCAGCTATAGTAGACAGCTTTAATAGTTTTGCTGATCTCATTATTAGTATTGATAAAGTAATTCATGTTGAAGTCGCTAAGCTTTATCATGAGCCTAATTTACCTGAAATTGACGCCCAAATTATTGAAGACGGGTTTATTTTAATGCGTTACAACTCTAAGCGACAGCTTTGTATGTGCGCCGAAGGGCTTATTTTTGGTGCTGCGGCTCATTATGGGGTTGATGCTAAACTTAATCATGCCCAGTGCATGCATAATGGGTTTGATTCGTGTTTAATTGAAATAAAATATGAGACTCCCCATGGCTGAAGACGACTACAATTATAAAAAAGCGTATTTGCGCGAAAAATCAGCCAGAGATCAATTAGAAACCCTACTAGAAGACAAAACACGGGCGTTGTTTATTGCTAATCAAGAGCTGGAAGAAAAGCTCGAAACGGTCAAAAACCAACAAATAACCTTAATGCAAAGTGAAAAAATGGCCACATTAGGCACACTTTCTGCTGGCATGGCTCACGAAATAAATAATCCGCTTGCTTACATAACCAGTAATGTAGCAAGCATAAAATTTATAAAGCCCGTGTTGGTTTCGTTAATGACGGCGGCTCAACAATTTGTAGATAAATCGATTTCAGTAACGCAGTTAGAGTCTATTTTAGTTCAGCTCAACCGAGAGAACGACTTAAGCTTTATTGTGGATGATATTGATGACTTAGTTGATGATACTCAAGAGGGCTTAGAGCGTATCGCTCATATTGTTAGTAATCTTGTCGACTTTGCGAGCCTAAAAGACAACGTAACAACAATGGCAGATATTACAGAATCATTAAATGGCACGCTAAAGCTACTCGAAAACCAGCTGGGAACGTGTGCTATAGAGTTACACATTGAAAAGTTACCCCTAACACAGTGTAATATATCATCGATGAAACAAGTCTTTGTAAACTTATTAATTAATGCCAAACACGCTTGTGATGACTTGCACGATCAGCAAGGAAAAGTAACTATTAAACTGTTTGCCAATAAAAACAATATTTACATAGAAGTGGCAGATAACGGCTGTGGGATGGACGCTGATACACTTAAACAAATGTTCGATCCTTTCTTTACCACTAAACCCGTAGGCCAAGGCACAGGTATGGGAATGGCTATAGTTTACAATGTACTTAAAGAGCACAATGGCACTATAGAGGTTGAAAGTGAAGTGGGTAAGGGGTCTTTAATACGTTGTGTAATACCTATTACTACATAACTTTGTAAGCTTAAAGTTTACAATATAGGCATAGCTACAAAGTGTGTTGTGGCTATTCAGCTTAGGTATTAGTATCTTAACTCGACACTTCTTGTCCGCCGTGTTGCTCGGCTAAATCATCAAGTTCGGCAACGGTATAATCAAACCCGCTTTCATCATATTCGTAGCTTACTTTAACGCTGTCGCCGCCATTAAAAAGACGTGTTTTTACGTCATTGACTGGCCAATCTTTTAATTCGTGTAAAAAGCGATTGGCCACTTGTGATGACTCAAATCGGTAACTAATCTCTGTTTTCATAAATAATAATACCCTGATAATTTTACCCCCGTAGTTTGTTGATTTTTACCAAGGAGTCAAGTTATCTACTTTAAAAGAGTAATAAATTATGACTTTATAGATACTTATCAGTCATAGTAATCTAAATTGGAGTGTTAACAGTATAAAGCTGTTTAAAAAACAATAACCATATAACAATAACGGAGTAGGCAATGAAATATTTAGTGAGCTTAGTTGGGCTTATCGCTTTTTTAATGGTGGTACTACCGGGACCCCTTTATAAATTTAATATTGTTGAACTAGGCACTGCTTTTGCCGGTTTTAGATTAGGTGTTTATGTTGGTGGGGCAGCATTAGCCTTATTACTAGTTCAGGTGCTATTTATGCGTAAAACAGTGAGCTTAGCCAGTGCAGTGATCACTGTTATTTTTGCAGCAGTTGCTATTGCAATGCCGCTTAACATGATGAATACAGCAAAAAGTGTTCCGCCAATTCATGATATTTCTACCGATTTAATTAACCCTCCTGAGTTTGTTGCGGTTGTGCCTTTGCGTGCTGATGCATCTAATCCTGTTGCATACGCCGGTGAAGAAACGGCAGCGCAACAACGAAAAGCATACCCAGAGCTAAAATCGCTCGAATACAACCAAACGCAACTAGAGTTAGTGGCAGCCACAACAAAAGCCATGGAGAACCTTGGTTGGGAACTGGTTAATAGCGATGTTAATAATGGCATTGTTGAAGCAACAGACACCACAACCTGGTTTGGCTTTAAAGATGATGTTGTCGTGCGAATTAACGACAAAGGCAGTAAGCGTGTGGTAGACATACGCAGTAAATCTCGCATTGGTAAAAGCGATTTAGGCAAAAATGCCCAGCGTATTAAAACCTTGATTGACGAGTTAAACGCCGTTGTGGTGCAGTAATATCTAAAAATAGAATAGCCCAGCATTATGCTGGGTTTTTTGCAGTTGCTAGGTCAGTTCATGTTCAGAGCTGATAATGCATACTGTGTGAGTTATAAATTTTAATAAACTATGGAGTTATTATGAAAACAGTCGGATATGCAGCAAAAAGCCAAGGTTCTGAACTTACAGAGTTTTCTTTTGAGCGCCGCGATTTACGAAATAACGATGTAGCAATAGAGATTTTATATTGTGGTGTCTGTCATTCAGACTTACATGCAGTGCGAAACGATTGGGGTGGCAGTAAATACCCATTAGTACCAGGGCACGAAATTGTTGGTAAAGTAATTTCGGTTGGTAGCGATGTTACTAAATATCAGCAAGGCGATACCGTTGCTGTAGGCTGTATGGTTGACTCATGTCAAAGCTGCGACCAATGTCATAATCACGAAGAGCAATTTTGTCGTGAAGGCATGGTTGGCACTTACAGTGGCAAAGACAGAATAAATGGTGAAATGACTCAAGGTGGCTACTCTAAGCATGTAGTGGTGCGTGAAGAATTTGTGCTTTCAGTACCTAAAAATTTAGAGCTATCTCGCGTTGCGCCTTTATTGTGTGCTGGCATTACTACTTACTCACCGCTGCATAAATGGGGTGTTAAAAAAGGCAGCCGTGTTGCAGTTGTCGGCCTTGGAGGGCTTGGCCATATGGCGGTTAAAAATGCCGTGGCAATGGGTGCAACGGTTACGGTTATTGGCCGCACTGAATCTAAAAAAGAAGATGCTATTGAGCTAGGTGCAAAGCACTATTTAGTGTCGAACAACGATGATGAAATGAAAGATGCGCAATCAGCGTTTGATGTGATCATTGATACTATACCGGTAAAGCACGACCTATCACTGTATACACCGCTACTTGATATTGATGGCACGTTAGTGATTGTTGGCCAAGTAGGCCCTGTTGATGAGCTAAACACAGTGCCATTGTTAATGGGTCGTCGTCGAGTGGCAGGATCCTTAATTGGTGGCATTGCAGAAACACAGCAAATGCTCGACTTTTGTGGTGAGCACAATGTATTACCTGAGTGTGAAATGATCAATATAGATGAAATTAACACCGCTTATGAGCGCATGGAACGCTCAGATGTGCGCTACCGTTTTGTTATTGATATGGCGTCGATTGACGTATAATTAATTAAAATAATGAATATAACAAGAGCCGCTATACGCGGCTCTTTTTATACTTAATACGCTGCAGCCGTTTGTTTTGCGCTTTTATTGTTTATTTGTATAAAGCTAAGCCACCACATAAATAACCCGCCTAAAAATAATGCTCCTGCAACATACCCGGTTTGATTTGGTTGTGCCCCTTGTGCAATAGCAATGCCGCCTACCCATGGGCCAATTGCATTAGCAATATTAAAAGCACATTGTACGAGAGCACCAATCATGGCATGGCCATTGGGCGATACATCCATTAACAGTGTTTGCACTAAAGTAGAAAGCCCTAAGCTACAGCCAATAAAAAAGATCACCAGATAAAGTAAGTAAATATTATAGCTGGCACTTACATACGCAAATGCAAAAATAATAGTTGAGGCGAGGGTTAGTCCCGTGGTTTTAATTGCCGATTTATCGGCTGCTTTTCCTAGTATGTAATTACCGAGTGTGGAGCCAATACCAAACATCACCATCGCAATTGAAATAGTATAGGCGGGTGATTGGGTCACATCTAAAATAGTGTCGGCCACGTAGGTATAAATACAAAATACGCCACCAAAACCAATAATAACAATACCCAAAATAGACCAAACCAGTTTATTTTTTAATACCCCTAACTCGTTTAGTAAATTAGATTTTTGAGTATTTTTAACATTGGGTACCACGTAATAAACAAAAATAAAGGCAATAAACGCCAGTACACCTGCCCCGGCTAAACAATAACGCCAACTCAAATTTTGCCCAACGAGCGTTACTACGGGTACGCCTACAATGGTTGCGACTGTCAGCCCCATAAATACTTTTGACATAAAGCTAGCACGCTTTCCAGCAGGCGCTATATCTGAGGCCAATAACAAGGCTGCGCCAAAATATGCGCCATGGGGTAAACCACTTAAAAACCGAAACAGCACAAGTTGCTCTAATGAGCTAGCTAAGGCGCTTAAGCTATTAGCAATACACATTAAACTTAAAAATAGTAACAGCGCTTTTTGTTTACGCATGTTTGCTGTTGCCAACATTAAAATAGGCGCGCCAACAACCACTCCAAGAGCATAAGCACTAATGGCATAACCACTTTGTGATGGGGTACTACCAAATGCTTCACTAATTAATGGCAACATAGGCATCATAGAAAATTCAGATAAACCCAAAATAAAGGTGCCTAGCGCAAGTACAACTAAAATAGCGGCTCTATTGGGCTGACTCGACGGCGATGTAGTATCAACGGCCATGTAAAATCCTTGAAGGTATTGAATAAAATTTAATAGCAAACAAAACGCCTGTACGTTTAAAAAATACAACACACACGTTTATTTAAAATTGAATATGGGAATGAGGAATAAAGAGGCTGGCATTTTAAATTAAAAGCCTCCTCCCGTCATGGTCTAAATCATAGTTTAAGATGAATAAAATTTAACTTAAGCAAACGAAAGGCTGGTTTATATGGGCTTGCAAGCCACTCGCTCATTAAAAACAAGATATATTAGATTTAAATGTAATGCTAACTTGACTTTTTGTATGGTATGAATGATATTTGTAAAGTAAACATTACTTTTGAAACAGGATTAAAGCAATGAAAACAGAATTAAATTTAAAACAACGCCAAATTAAAAATACTAGCTACTTGGTTAAATGTACCTTGATTTGGTTACTCACCTTAGCGTTATGTAGCTTTGGCCCGACATTAATTTGGGATCGCGCCGAGATAATTAGCGGCTTTTTTATAGTTGTAAATGTAATAGCCGGCATTGTAATGATTTTGGCTAACAAACGTTACTTACAGGGGATGGATGAGCTGATGCAAAAAATACATCTCAGTGCCATGGGGTTTACCCTAGGTGCAATATTGGTAGGTGGGCTTGCGTACACTAATTTGCAATTGAGTGGCTTAATTGATTTTAAAGCACAAATACCCGATTTAATGTTTTTAATGGGGGCAGTGTATTTAATTAGCGTGTATGTGCTTAATAAACACTATTGCGCAGGTGATGAATGAAAAATCGATTAAAAGTATTAAGAGCCGAGCATAACTACACCCAAGCAAGGTTGGCCGAGCTGCTAGATGTTTCTCGCCAAACTATTAATGCGATTGAAAAAGGTAAGTTTGATCCCAGCTTGCCACTGGCCTTTAAGGCAGCAAGGTTGTTTGAGTTAAAAATAGAAGATATTTTTGACGACGAACAGGGTTAAAAATTAACAAAGTGCGACAATATGTCGCGCTTTTTAGATTGCTACAGCAAGTATAATTTACCCACAAAAATTTTGTGGTAAATCAATAATGACTGATAAAAAAAATTCTTTAACCTCTTATTTATTATCCCCTTTAGCGCTTGTTATAAGTAGCGTATTATCGCCAGTTGCTTTTGCAGATGACACCTCAATTGAAGTGATTGAAGTGCACGGCCAAGCACAAAATAAACACCTATCATTAGGCTCATCTGAATCGCTATTAACCGATTTAGGAGTGGACTTTTCAGCCGCCGGTGGCATGGCCAATTTACCTGTTTTAAATGGTTTAATGGGCGATAGAGTGGCGGTACTGGTTGATGGGGCGCAAATCACCGCCGCCTGTGCTAACCAAATGAACCCGCCACTGTCTTATATTTCAGCTAATCAAATTAGTAGCTACAAAGTGGTTGCAGGTGTTTCTCCAGTAAGCGCGGGAGGCGATAATATTGCAGGTGTGATTGCTGTTAATTCTATTTCACCTCAGTACAGTAAAAATAGCGAACTTGCATGGCATTCAGGTTATGTGTCAGCCCAGTACAACACCCTTGATAACGCCAAAAAGGTCGGCGCAGGTATGCGCATTGCCAGCGATGTACTCAGTTTTAATTATCAAGGTGCTTATAGCGATGCTAACAGTTATGAAGATGGTAACGGCGATTTAGTGCTCGACACCCTATACCGCGCGCAAAACCATAGTTTAAGTGCTGCCATGCGCGATGATAAGCAACAATTAGTGGTTAAGCTAAGCCATCAAAAAATACCCTATCAAGGCTTTGCTAATCAATATATGGATATGACAGATAACACCAGCTATGGCGCTGTTGCTCAGTATAAGCGCGCTTTTACAAACAGTGAGCTTGAAGCGCAGTTAAATTGGCATAACGTAAAGCATGAAATGGGATTTTTTAGCGCAGAAAAACCCGGAAAAATGCCCATGAAAACCGACGCCGAAGATATAAGTACCCAGTTAAAATGGCGACTAGCGCTTGATAACAACAGCCAGTTACTACTCGCGCAAGAGTATCACCACATGAAATTAGATGACTGGTGGCCTGCAGTTAAGGGCTCAATGATGATGGGACCAAATGACTATAAAAATATTAATAATGGCCGACGTCAGCGTATTGCTTTGCTTGCTGAATATGAAAGCCAACTAAATACTCGCTGGTGGTTAAATGCAGGCATTCGATTTGAAAATGTAATGACCAACACTGATGATGTACAAGCATATAATGCAGGCATGGCTGCAATGAATGCAATGGCTATGGCGATGCCAAGTGATGCAATGGCGGCTAAAAAGTTTAATAACCAAAACAAAAAACAAACAGATAATTTAGTTGATGCAAACGTGCTGATTAATTATCAACTAAGCAATAACGACGAACTACAAATTGGCTTAGCCCGTAAAAATCGTGCGCCTAATTTATACGAACGCTATAGCTGGGGCGTAGGTAATATGGCCACCACCATGATTGGATGGTACGGCGATGGCAACGGCTATATTGGTAATATAAACCTTAAACCAGAAACCGCACACACGCTTAGCAGCACGTACACCCGCATGGCAAAAGATGACAGCTGGCGTATAAGTGCTAACGCTTGGGTGAGCGACGTGAATGACTATATTGATGCCA
This sequence comes from Pseudoalteromonas sp. S1610, assembly GCF_005887465.1. Lineage (GTDB taxonomy): Bacteria > Pseudomonadota > Gammaproteobacteria > Enterobacterales > Alteromonadaceae > Pseudoalteromonas > Pseudoalteromonas undina. The sequence continues at coordinate 173,333 of NZ_PNDI01000001.1, forward strand.
ACATAGTAAGAAGCTTTAACCGCACAGCGCTTGCTGCCAATACCCGTAATGTACTTATGTTTAATAACATAGATGCCAGGCTTTATGGTGTAAAGCTAGATGCGGTTTTAGCACTGCATGAGTCTAAGCAGTATGGTAGCTGGTCGTTAAAAGCTAATATTACCAACACCCGTGGTAAGCGCGACGATACGAATCAGCCGCTTTATCAAATTAAGCCGCTGCAAACCCAATTTACTATTAATCAGCAAATAGGCCGCTTTGAAAACGCACTCACGTGGCAGTGGGTCGATAGTAAAACCCGCGTAGACAGCAACCGCCTAGAAAACCAAACTGAGCAGTATCATTTACTTAATTTAAGCTCAAAAGCCAGTTGGGATGCATTGACCGTGAGTGTTGATATTACCAACCTGCTTGATGAATATTATGAATTACCACTTGGTGGCGTAAGTATTGCTGAGTTTAAACAAGATATGTCGCAGGGGTTCAATCAATTAGCAGGACAGGGTCGTTCTATTAATTTGGCTATGAGTTACGCGTTTTAAGATGAGAGAGTAAGTTAGTGCGAGCTGTCAGATTCGATTTTTGGTTAATCGAATCTGACAGTTAATTACTATTAATTTTTTAAGTCTGCTTGTGACAAAAATCTATAAACTGCGTTAGCAGCGGGTTTTTGTACTTGTCTTTATGTATTACTAACCAAAACTGCCTTTGCATGGGGTGGTTTAAATTAAGTTGTGTAACACGGCCATCTTTTAGGGCATATTGCGCAGCAAGTGATGATAAACACCCTAACCCCAAGCCATTTGCCACACAGTTTATAAGCGCTTCAGTGGTATTGAGCTCTACGCTTTGCGTCCAATTTTTAATTTGTGGCGCAAGGCTATGTAAAAAGAAGGAACGCGAGCCTGAACCAGTTTCTCTTAATACCCATTGGCTACTATTAAAGTCGTTAAAGCTAAGTTGCTTTTTTGCAGCCAATGGGTGGTTTATTGGCGCAATAATACACATGGCGTCATGGCTAAACACATTAGAGACTAAATCGCTTTGGTGGGCTTGGCCCTCAATAAGTGCTATATCGAGCTCGTAATCTATAAGTTTTTGACAAATAAGCGCCGAATTAGAAATCAGTATTTGTTGCGAGTAATGCTGTTGCTGCGCTCTAAAGTTGCTTAACAAAGCAGGCAATACATGATTACCAATCGTGTCGCTGGCACCAATTTTTAAAGTTCCGCTGGCAGGAGCGTTGTCTAAAAACAAGGTGTCGATAGTGTTTGCCCGATTTAATAGTTCATCAGCAAGGGGCAGTAGTTTTTGCCCTTCTTGATTTAATAATAACCGATTATTTACACGATCAAATAATGGATGGCCTAACTGCTTTTCAAGTTCGCTAAGCGCCATACTCACCGCCGCTTTAGATAGAAACAATGATTCAGACGCTGCTGTAAGGGTGCTGTGCTGGGTTATGCCGACAAATACTTTAAGTTGCTTAAGTGAAATATTCATTATGCTATGTTTAGTTTACCTGAACCTGTGTTCTATATAATTAGATTTAACTTAACAAAATGCAAGCGTAAACTTCTCTGTAAGTTACAACCACAGGGTGGAATAGAGATGTGTAAACATATAAAAACAAAAGTATCTGGTGCACCAACACCAATGGGCGGTTTGGCATTAGGTATTGCCAGCCTAGGTTGGGCTTGGGAGAGTATGTTTAACCTAAATGGCGTAGCACAATATGCCGGTGCCGCTATTGCGAGCGTATTATTGCTATTGTTAACACTTAAGTTTTTATTACATCCTCAGCTGCTTAAAGCCGATTTAGCCCATCCGGTTGTGGGAAGTGTGGTGCCTACTTTTGCTATGGCTACTTTAGTGGTGTCTAATTCTTTAGGGCAGTTTTACTCCCTTGCGGGAGATATGCTTTGGGTTGGTGCATTTTTATTGCATGTGATGTTTTTAATCAGCTTTATTGCTCATCGCGTGATTGAATTTAAAATTGAGCATATGGTGCCAAGCTGGTTTGTACCGCCGGTTGGGATCATTGTTGCCGATGTGGCGTTTTCAGGGAATCCGGCTCTGCTATTTTTAGCACAAGGGGCGCTTTATTTTGGCATGCTGATGTATGCAGTTATGTTGCCTATGATGATTTACCGGATCATTTTTGCTGCGCACATTCCTGATGCTGCACAACCTACACTGGCTATTTTAGCGGCGCCAGCAAGTTTATCGTTAGCTGGTTACTTTACAGTTATCAGCGAGCCGTCACCGGTTATTATTGGCTTGTTATTTGGAATTGCGGTACTGATGACCTTTATAATTTACGTCGCATTTTTTAAATTACTGCGCCGTCCATTTTGCCCAGGTTACGCTGCGTTTACTTTTCCTATGGTCATTGGTGCTACCGCGTTATTTAAACTTGCCGCATGGATGCATGCAGAGGGTATTGATTTGCAGTTTGTTAAACAAATACAGTATTTAGCAACGTTTGAACTGATTGTGGCAAGTGGGGTAGTTTGCTATGTGGCGGTTCGTTATTTGGCTCACTTTAAGCTTTTTAACACTCAATTTAAGCCTCTCACCCTATCGCAATAACAATTAAACGCTTGTTTGCACTACTTCGTTGGCCGCGTGCTCAATTGCTTGTTCGACATCTTGCTCAGCAAGCTTGGCGCGTTCAGCTTTTGAAACATAAGCCGGTTTGTTGCTTTTATGCAACTTGGCATTAGCGCGCTTATCTTTCTTTTGAAACTTAGTAACGATTTTTTTTCTGCGATTCATGATTTACCTCGTAATTTTGAGCTGCGCATTATACAGGCATCTTGTTCAAAGCTGTTAGATAAATTATAAGCTTTGCTTGTGGGTCTGCCGCAAAGCGCTGTTTGTCACTTTACAAGGAGGTTATAATTAGTGTTCTTTGTTGTTAATTAAATGGAATCTGTTTTGAACAAGCTAGCTTTAGCAAGTATTGCCTTATGTGCATTTAGCGCTCATGCACAATTAAATAAACACAGTGAAAGCGTGGCCGATTACGCAGTTAATAACTATCAAAATGCACAGGTGCATACGCTTACTAATTTAGTATCGTTTCCTACGGTTAATAAAAGTGAGATCAGCGCACCACAAAACCCCGACTTTATAGGCTTTAAAGCGTTATTAAAAATGAAAGCCGCTGAACTTGGCTTTGACTACCAAGATTTAGGCTATACCGTACTCATAGGCATGGGTGAGCAAAAAGAAAAAGTAACCATAGTGACTCACGGTGATGTACAACCTGCAAACGCCAGCAAATGGAAACAAAGCCCATTTATTATTGATACCTCAGAGCCGGGTAAATTAGTTGGCCGAGGTACCGAAGACGATAAAGGCGCTATAGCCACCGCTTTATATGCGATGAAAGCCATAAAAGATAAAGGCATAACCCTTGATAACCGCATTGAGCTGATGGTTTATTTGGCCGAGGAGTCTGATTGGGGGCCGTTAACTGAGTTTATGAAAACCTATGAGCAACCAAAGTATGCGATAACCATTGATGCCTCATACCCTGTAGTGGTTGCTGAAAAAGGCTGGAGCTTAATTGCGCCAACATTTGATGCAACATCACCACAAACAGGTGTGTATGTCAGCAATGTAACGGGTGGTGCCTTTGCTAGCCAAATCCCTGAAGATGCCAGCTTAACTTTGCATAATGCGAGTCCTGAATTGGTGGCTCAATTAAAACAAACAGCCAAGGTTCTTAAGCAAGTAGAATTTACCTTTGATGATCAAACAGATGGAACTTTAATTAGTGTTAAAGGCATGTCGGCTCACTCATCTGAGCCAGAGTCAGGTGTTAACGCCATTGCTTATTTGGCTGAACTATTTAAAGCCGTTGAGCTTGAAAACAACAGCGATGGGCAGCTCATTAAGTTTGTAAATCAGCTAATTGGCCTAGATATTCACGGTAAACAGTTTGGTGATATTGCGTATAAACATGACTTTATGGGGCCAATGACGGTAGCGCCCACAGTTATTGAACGAGACGGTAATAACCTAACGTTAGCGGTTAATGCTCGTCGTCCTATGGGTAAAGAGGCTGACTTACTAAAACAGCAAATTAATAGTGCGCTTACTCAATGGCAAGCTGATAATAAAGTAACATTAGCCAATGTTAAAACCACCATTGGTACACCCATGTTACTTGATGACGCGCCCCATGCGCAGAAGTTACTTGATATTTTTAAACACTTTACTGGCGATCAAGACGCAGATTTTGTCTCTATTGGTGGTGGTACCAACGCTAAGTTATTTGATAATGCCGTATCGTTTGGTCCATCAATGCCAGGTAAACGCTACACCGGTCACTCAGAGCATGAATTTATTACGCTTGAGCAACTAGCACTTAATTTACGTATGTACACCGCAATGATGATAGAGCTGGGAAACATGTAATTAACCAATAGCAAAAACTAAAAAACCGCCATGATGGCGGTTTTTTATAACAACTAAATGTTATTGAAAATTAACGCCTGGTAAGCACTCAAACCCAGGTTTTGCAAACAAGTAGCCTTGCATTAATTCAATGCCGACACTTTTTAACCAGTGATACTCTTCAACTGTTTCAATACCCTCAGCTAACGCCATTATGTTCAGTTCTTCAAACATATTTAAGCAGTTACGCACAATCGTTTGGCGTTTTGTGTCTTTGTCGATATCGCGTATAAGTGCCATATCGAGTTTAATAATATCTGTTTGAAAGTCAGCTAGTAAGTTTAATCCAGAATAGCCTGAGCCAAAGTCATCGGTAGCTGTTTTAAAGCCTAATTCTTGGTAGTAGCTTACAACCCGCTCAACGTGGCTGCTGTCTTCTATTTTTTCAACTTCAGTAAATTCAAACATAATATTAGTTGTAGGGAAATTGTACTTTTTAGCCGCTTCTAGGGTAGTGCGAATACAGCGCTCAGGCTTATAAATAGCGTTGGGTAAAAAGTTAATGCTTAGCATGGTGTTTATGCCTAGCTTAGAGGCAAGTGCAATGGCTTTAATTCTACATAGTTGGTCAAAGGTATAGCGGTTGTCGTCGTTTACTTGGGAAATAATAGAATAAGCCGACTCATTATTTAAACCACGAACCAGTGCTTCATAGCCATAAATAGTGCTGCTCTGGCAATTTATAATAGGCTGAAATGCCATAGTAAAGTCAAAATCTAGTTCGCTAGAATCAGCGCAGTTGCTACAAGATACTTTTTCGCAACTTTGTGATTTCTCGTTCATGCATCCACCTTTGAATTTAACCCACACTTAAAGGTGGTTAAGTTTCTTGTAATCCTAACAAAGTATTGAGATTTTACATAATTATATTAGCGAACATTAATATAACTCATAATAAAGTTTTTATTTAATTCATGAAAAATTAGCAGTAAGGTTATGCTAAAACATAATCTTACTGCTACGCAAAAAGTATAATTGGTTTACAAAATTAGTTAAGTGTTGCCGTTAGCTTTATGCTGGTATTGAGTAATTTTGAAATGGGGCAGCCTTTTTTGGTGTCTTCACACAGGGCTTGAAATTGCTCATTGGAAATATCAGTAATTTTTGCATTAACTACCAATTCAATTTCACTCACCGCAAAGCCATCGTCTACTTCATCTAAGCTTACTGTTGCTTTGGTGCTTATATCGTCAGCAGTAAAACCTGCTTCGCCTAACGCCAATGATAACGCCATGCTAAAGCAAGCACTGTGGGCTGCACCAACTAGCTCCTCTGGGTTAGAGCCGTGCTTATCTTCAAAGCGAGTATTAAACCCATACGGCTGGTTATCGAGAGCACCACTTTGAGTTGATATAGTGCCTTTACCACTTTTAATATCGCCAGACCAATTTGAGCTTGCCGTTTTTTTAATTGTCATCATGTTCTCCTTGTTGCGATTAATGTAAATTTTTCAGCATTGATATCAGTTGTATGTAAAATAATCCGATAATTGCTTAAAAATGTACGTAGTAACATGGAGGCTGCAAGATAAACGCCAATCTCTATTTGCTACGTTTACATCGCTCAGAACAATAAATAACGTTATCCCAGTCTCGTTGCCATTTTTTACGCCACGCAAACGGTTTATTACACACAGGGCATATTTTTTCAGGTAGGGTTAGTTTTTTATGTGCCATAGTTATTTGCCTGACTGCTTTTTGGATTTACGTACCGAGGGAGTGATGGCTACATGTTTTTTTAGTATGGCATGAATAGCACGTTTAACATCGCTACGCTCTCGGTATTGCCACAATCGCTCGCGTGCCTCTTTAGATGCTCGAGTTAAATCAAGCATCGGCTCTGGGTAATCTTCACCAAGTTTAAAGTCGTTAAATAACGCTTCCATTGGCGTTTGTTGCCAGGGTTGATGTAAATATTCAATGGGGAGCTTTTCAAGTTCGGGGCACCATTTTTTTATAAATGCGCCGGTTGGGTCTTGATCTTCAGATTGTTTAATGGGGTTGTAATGGCGAATAGTATTAATGCCAGTAACCGATGCCTGCATTTGTATTTGCGGATAATGAATACCTGGCTCAAAGTCTAAAAAGTAATTAGCCAGCGGAAAACTTGCCTGTTGCCAGCTGATGTTTAAATGATGGGTTACAAAGCTCACCAGCATAGCGCGCATTCTAAAGTTAATATAACCGGTGGCTTTTAAACAGCGCATGCAGGCATCAATAATAGGAATACCGGTTTGCCCCTGTGCCCAGCGTTCAATATCGCTAGTAACCTTAGCGTCATCACGATACGGAAATGCATGGTAACCCGGATTTAAGGCTTTAAATTCCATGCTGCATTCGCTTTCAAACTTTTGCATAAAATGGCAATGCCAATGCAGGCGAGATACAAACGCAGCAAGCGGACGCTTCCAGCCTTTTTTATCGGGATGGGTTGAATGGTATGCGTCTATCGCCATTTGATACACCTGCCTAAGACTAATATTGCCCCAGGCTAAATAGGGCGAAAGCCTAGAGCAATGCGTGCGACTCAAGCTTGGGCTAGAGATCCCTTTTTGATAGCCTTTACCGCGCTCGGCAAAAAAACTGTGCATAACATCGCGGGCAAGTCGCGGCCCTCCATATTGAAAGTTGTCATCGTCAGCTGTGTAACTGTCTGGTAATTCTGGCGATTGGTAGTGTGTGAGTGTCACTGTTTTAATGTGTTTCCAATCTGGGATGGCAATTGGCGCTTGCATTGTTTGTTGCCAGCATTCATTCCAATTATTGCGATTTTTTTTACCCCGAATGACAGCCCCCGTTGGCGACTCTAACCAGTTAACCTGATTATGTTGGCACCATGCTTTAATCGCTTTATCGCGCTCAAATGTATTATTTAAGCCGATTTCTTGGTGACTAAAGAGATTAATTATTTCAAACTGGGTGAGTAGCTCTTCAAGCAACGACTGCATATTTTGTTTAAATATGTACACGCAGCTATTAAAGCGTTCAAGTTGTTGGTTTAAATCACATAGTGACTGATACACAAAGCGCCAATGTCGCTCGTTATAATGAGCATCTTCGAGTAACAGCGGCTCAAAGTTGTACAGCAATAATGTTGGAAGCCCATTGCTAAACGCATGCTTAAGCGGTTGATGATCGCTTAAGCGTAAATCGCGTTTAAACCAGACAATGTTTATTTTTTGGCGCATGAAATTAAACTATTTGCTAACGGTGTAGTATTAATGAAGATCCAATCTATAAGTACGTATTGCCTAGTACTAGGGTTTAGTTTTTAACTTAAAAGTGAGAAATAATGTTTTTAGATTTAATTCAAAAAAACAACCGCTCTGTTTATAGCTACTTAGTTGGCGGTATTAGTCCACGACCGATTGCATGGATAAGCACCCTAAGTAGTGAGGGGGTAAGCAATATTGCACCTTACTCTTTTTTTACCGTAGCAAGTTGTCAGCCTGCAGTGCTAAGTGTGACTCAAGTTAACCCCAGCGATAAAGCCAATAAAGATACACTGACAAATTTACTAGCCACCAAAGAATGTGTGGTTAATATTGTTAGTCATGTTTTAGTAGAGCAAATGAACCAAAGCTGCGCTAATTACCCTAATAATGTCAGTGAGTTTGATGAGGCCAGCATAGAGAGAGTCCCAAGCCAGTTAGTTAATCCGCCGAGTGTTGCAGCTTCAAAAGTACGCTATGAATGTAAGCTTCGAGAAGTGATCACTATTTCAGATGAACCAAGCGGTGGCAAAATGATGCTCTTAGATGTAGTGGGAATTTTTATAGATGACGCCACGTTGGTAAATGGCTACATAGATCCGACACGTTTAGATGCAGTAGGTAAAATGGGCGGCGATTACTTTAGCACCACCAAAGATAAGTTTGTATTAAAACGCCCACAACTTTAAAGGTGAGCGTTTTAATTACATAAGGTTAAACAGCGCGCTATTTACTCTGTTTTTGGTAAAAACAGTGCACTCATTGCCCCCAAAAAACCTAACCCACTGTAAAGCAAAATAAGCTCTGCGGTTGATAAAAACGATTCTAATAAGCCTATGCTGCCCAACATCAGTAATAAAACCCCAATAACGGTATTACTAACCGACACATAATCGGTGCGTTTGTTACCCTCTGCCATATCGACGAGGTACGTTTTTCGCCCTAAGCGTACTCCTTGGTGCGCAACTGAGAGTAAAAAGTACAAAATAGGCATAGCCCACCAATTTAGTAGCAGCTCGTTATACCAAGTTGCAATAACAAATACAGCCAGCCCATTAATGGTAACCAAAGTGGCACTGAGTACCAGCACTCGCTGGCTAGATAAGTCACTTAAGCGTCCCCAAATCGGCGCTGAGACTAGGCTTGCAAAGCCGGAAACGGCAATAAAGGTGGCAAGTAAAGAAAATTCAAACGACTGTTTACTGGCTAAAATAATATAAAAAGGGGCACTCAATGCTGAACAAAGCAGTAAGGCACGTGTAATAACAAAATGCGCAAACTGTTTGTCTTGGTATAAAATTTTTAACTTTGAAAACGCGTGCAATAGGCCATTATTCGCTCCTTCGGTAGCGCCACTATATTCGTTAATTTGTGCATAAAAAAACGCGGCAATCAGCCACATTAATGCACCCAGTAGTAAAGCGATGATCACAATATCTTGATCTTTTTGCTGTGAAAAAAACCACATCAAGAGACCAAACGTTAATGTAGCAAAACCGGCAATACTTGCAGCAAGCCCGCTAATATTACCGCGTTGCTGTTTAGGAATAACTTTGCCCAGCACATCTTTTGCAGCGACAGAGTTAAACCCTCTGGCAAGGCTAAATAAAATTAATAAGCCAATAATGGCGTAGCCTGCTTGTGCGCCCTTGAGGGTGAACGCCACCGCAACCATGGCTAAAATGCATCCTGCTTGCATCACTGCACCTATTACCCATACCCATTTACGAACGGGGAGTTTGCGAATAACGTTAGCAATAGCAAGTTGGGGCAGCAATGAACCCGATTCTCTAATTGGTACTAACCAAGCAATAAAACTCGCTGGTACATTTAAGCTTTGCATTAACCATGGCAGCGTTATTTTTGGATTAAGCAGTGCATCAGCAAACTTACTAAACAGCTGGCTAATGAGTAAAATAATAAAATTACCGGGTACTTCCTGACAGGCATTGTCGTCGATGGCCTTACACGCGCGAGCATCTTCTTCGTTATTTAAGCGTTTATAAATTTGTTCTTTTGTCAGTTTTTTCACTCTATTTTACCGCTGTATAAGTACAAATATTTATATATATTAAGATGGTATGGTTAACATATCTACTTTACTCATTGTTTTTAAGTTCATATGGCAACCACTTTAGAAGTTTTTTAAATAATATGTCTTGTGCAATGGGCTTAGAAATATAGTCGCTCATTCCAACCTGTAAGCACTTAGCTTCATCGCCCACCATAGCGTTTGCTGTCATAGCAATAATAGTAATTTGGGGATTTTTACTTCCAACTTCATTTACTCTTATATGGGTTGTGGCTTGGTAACCATCCATCACTGGCATTTGGCAATCCATTAAAATGAGTGAGTACGGGTTATGGGAAGTTGTTTGTTTTAAATATTCGAGCGCGTGCTGACCATTTTCTGCAATATCAATGCTATTAATTCCTATTTTTTTAAGCGTGGTAGAGGCGACGATTTGATTAATGTTGTTATCTTCAACTAGTAAAATACGAATGTTTTTGTCCCACACAATATCATCGCTCGACAAAGACTGAGTGTCAGATAAACCCTTAGTAATGAGGCTGTTATTACTTTGCTGTTTACCGCTAAAGCAGGTCGATAGCATCTTAAAAAGATTTTGTGTGATTATGGGCTTTGTAACAATGGCTGAAAACCGAGACGCTTGATATAAATCGCGCTGTTTATTTAGCTCACCCGTGGTCATTAAAACAACATGCGCAGCCATAAGATCTACTTCTTTATCAAGGGTTTTACTTAAGGTTAACGCATCGCCGTCACTTAGCTGCATATCAATCATAATTAAATCAAAACAAAGGTTTTGTTTTTCGATATATTGCTGACATGTTTTCACAGCCTGCTTTGCGGATGGGCTGATTACGGCTGTTGCTCCCCATTTAGTAAACTGCTTGTGTAAAATAGAAGATTGAGTTTGATTGCTGCACACAATTAAAATATTTAACGATGACATATCTACAGGGGGTAATACTTTTTGTGGGTTTTTACTGCGTTTTAGAACAACATTAAAGCTAAAGTTACTGCCCTTATTTTCTTTAGATTGTACCTGTATATCACCTTCCATTAGGTGGCATAACTTTTTAACAATCGCTAAGCCTAAGCCCGTGCCACCATATTTTCGTGTTGTTGAAGAGTCAACTTGAGAGAATGATTTAAATAGCTTGGCTTGTTGAGCTGCAGAAATACCAATTCCAGAGTCTATTACTTGGCAGCTAAAACGCATTTGATTGTTGTTAATCGGTGTGAGTTTAGCAATAACTTGCACTTCGCCTTCATGGGTAAATTTAAGCGCATTATTTACTAAGTTTGTTAAAATTTGTTTGAGGCGTCCGGCGTCACCAATGACAAAAGCGTATTCAAGATGCTCTATATCTAGCATTAACGGAATATTTTTACTGTGAGCATGAATTGCTATTGTTTCGATAAAATTGTCGAGCATGTTACAAAGGTTAAACTCCAATTCTTCAAGCTCAAGCTTACCGGCATCTACTTTTGAAAAGTCTAAAATATCGTTAATAATATTTAATAAGGAGTTTGCACTATTGAGTGCAATGCTTACCTGATGATGTTGTTTTTCATTTAATGAACTATCTAAAATCAAATTAAGCATGCCTAATACGCCATTCATAGGCGTGCGAATTTCATGACTCATTGCCGCTAAAAACTCGCTTTTAGCAATATTAGCCTGCTCAGCCGCCGCTTTTGCTTCAATTAATAATTGATTCGCTGCTTTTTGCTCAGTGATATCTTGCTGAATTCCCACATAAGCTGTGAGCTGTTGCTGCTCGTTAAAAACAGGTGAGATTTGTAGGCTATTCCAAAATTCCGTGCCATCTTTTTTATAATTTAGTATCTCTATACGTTGAGTTTTTAATGTTTTTATTGCATGAGTAATAATATCTATTGCGTTCTTATCTGTGTTTGGCCCTTGAAGTAAGCTGCAATTTATTCCTAGCATTTCCCCTTTACTATAGCCTGTGATTTTTTCAAATTCAGAATTTAAAAATACTAAAGGAAAGCCTTGCACGCTCGCATCGGCTATAGAAATACCCACATTACATGATTCGATTGCCTGCGCTAATAAATCATTTTGCTCTTTTGCTTGTTTTAATGCTTTTTGAGAACGTTTTTGATCAGTAATGTCAGTTACAGAGCCTGCCATTCTAATTGCTTTATTATGCTCATTGCGCAGTGCCATCCCTTTTACTGTAAAATAACGATAAGCGCCTGATTTAGTCTTTAATCTATAATCGTAATTAAAGGGAATGTTGCTAATTAAGTGATTTGCTATTTGCTTTTTATGCTTGGTTATATCATCAGGGTGAAGTAACTTATAAAGTGCATCAGTACAGTGAGGTAAAGCGTTTTTATCGTTTTCGTCGTAGCCAAGCAATACGCTAATACGGGGAGAAAAATATACTTCATTTGTAACAATATCCCAATCCCAAATACCATCATTACTGCCTTTAACTGCCAGTTCGTAACGCGCTTCACTTTGCTTTATCGCTTCTTTTGAGGATTCTAAAAGCTTAAACGGGTTTAGTAGTAAGTGCCTGCCAAATAAAAACAGAAATAATGTCGATAAAGCCATGCTTGCAATAATTGATATAGCAATATCGATTATGAAGCGAGTGGTTTTAGCAGCAATTAAATTGGCAGTAATGTAGTAGTTTAATGTTATATCTGTATTGCCAATGAGGTTTTGGTTAATGCTGACATACTCGTCACCTTGATTTAAATTAGAATAATAAACCCATGGTCCTGCTAATGTCAGTCCATGTCTTTCACGGTCAAAGTCGGTCGGTAGTAACTGGGTCATTGGCGTATTAAATTGAACCATAAGCACGCCCTCAGTAAAGTTATTATATTTTATAGGCACCGCAATTGTGAATAAATCAGTATTGGTTGGCTTATTTAATATCACCGCCTTTTCTGTTTGCTCTTCAAGTAAGCTATTTATCCATGGTTGCTCAATTATACTCAGCTCGTTAAGCGAAGGGTCGTTACTAAAAACCACCTCTTTTAATACGTTTATAATCGTTATTTTTTCGGTGCTACCCATTATTTTATATTGAAAAAGGTAATCTTGGAGTAGCGCTTTTGAGGTGTCTGACCCCATTATGGCGTTAGATAAAATAGGTTGACGAGCAAGGTCATTAAGAATTTGTGTTCTTGTTTCTAAAAATAGTGTGAGGTAGCTGGTGGTGAGTTTAGATTCAATCTCAAGACTTTTACTTTGCAAATCATAGATAGCAGTATTTGCACGATGACCAACAAACAGTAAAGAAATAGTCACTGATAATATTAAGCTCAATACTAAAAAAGTATAAAAAGCATTATTTGTTGAGAGCTTAAATTTTTTATTTATTAATGCTCGCATTACTCAACATTGCCTATTGGGTTATTGATAATGTGTATTTTTCCATCTGGTTGATAATTTGCCATGCATAAATCGTCAAAACCAAGTGCTTCGTGGGCATCAATATTATTAGCTGACCACACAGCAAAAGGTCGTTGGTATTGTTTTATTAAGCCATTAACTGGCATGGTTAAGTTCTCAAGTGCATGTTTAATTTTTGCTCTGTTGTGCTCTGTATTATCGGTTAAAGTTATTTGTGATATGCCCTGTAACAATAGTTTTGTTAAGTCGTAGGCATGAATAAATCCAGCCGGAGAAATCAACTCAGTGGGTGCTACAGGGTTAGGCTTGAGAGATAAGCTTTGTGCTATAACATTTTTAGTTAAAGCGGTTTGCGGCGTTTTTAAAAATGAAAAACAGCTTTGTATAAAATGTAAGCTCAAGTTTGATTTTATAGCTTGTTCAACGTTGGCAAAAAAATCCCCACCCGTTATTCCCCAATGACTAACAATAGGAAGGCGTTCATTTTTGGCAAAACTTGCCATCGCATTTATAAATACAGCCCCCTCAATGGCATTTCCAACAAATAAAATACACTCTGCAGGTGTATTTTTTATTTGATGCAGCATTAATTTGGCGTTATTTATTTTTGTGTTCCAGTTAAACCATTTTACTTGTGGTTTTATATCACCAAAGGCCTTAAGCATGGTGTTGTTGTTTGATTTTCCCCATGGCGTGTCTTCTAAAAGTAAGAGCGGATTTTTGCAATTTAGAGTTTTCGTTGCAAATTGGGCCATTCTATAGCCGGCTTTTGTATCATCTACTGAGAGCCTAAATACCCAGTTATCATCGCTAGGGTATCGGGTAATAGACCCTCCGGCAGCCCAAGGCAGTAGTAGTAATATTTTGTTTTTATTGATGAAGTCTCTGTTTTTTATATATGGCGTGGAGTGCAATCCACCAATAAAAACCAGTGCATTGCGGTCTTTTAGAAACTGCTGCATGTGCAATAAGCTGCGATTCGAATTACCTCGGTTGTCTTTTTCAATCAGTGTGAGCTGATAATCTTGCACGTTATTATTAATCTCAGCTAAAGCAGTCAGCACCCCCATCTTCATTGCATAGGCCGATTCGTAATGGTTTGAATAGTCTGAGTCATGGTAGAGCGTTAATGTTTTTACATCTTCGCTGCGTGCACTTAAAGGAAATGCTGCAATATAAAGTACACTTAAGAGGAGTACACAAACCAAAGATCGCATAATAAACTTTATGTTAGTAATTTTTATTAAAGTTAGTCTATTTTGGCGTTTTTTCCTGTTTTAAAAGGAAATTATTTAATTTTTTTATAAAAATATAAACCTGAAATATGATTCAGTATTTTTTTATTAATGGGCATAAAAAAGCCAGCTAAGCAGCTGGCTTATTGAACTGTTTTGACTTTTATTTAAAGTCTTGGGCGCTGTGGCGCTCTGCCATTTGTTCTTCTTCTGGGCCCCAAGTACGATTAACACGGCGGCCTCGTTTTACGCCTGGACGCGCTGCTATTTGCTTAGCCCAACGAACCACATGGGTATAAGATGTAACATCTAAAAACTCTGCCGCGTCGTATAGGTCACCTAAAACCAGTGAGCCATACCACGGCCAAATAGCAATGTCGGCAATTGAATATTCACTGCCTGCCATGTATTCATTGTCACTTAAATGGCGGTTTAGTACATCAAGCTGGCGCTTAGTTTCCATGGTAAAACGGTCAATCGGGTATTGCATTTTGGTTGGTGCATAGCTGTAAAAGTGACCAAAGCCGCCACCTAAATAAGGCGCCGATCCCATTTGCCAAAACAGCCAATTACGACATTGTGTTTTAGCTTGAAAATCATTAGGAATAAGCGCATCAAACTTCTCGCCAAGGTATTGTAAAATAGCGCCTGATTCGAATACAGGGGTTGCTGGTGTTGTAGAGTGATCCATCAACGCAGGTATTTTTGAGTTTGGGTTTATATCAACAAAATCAGAGCCAAACTGGTCGCCTTCACCAATATTAATTAAATAAGCATCGTACTCAGCCTCAGTAATACCAAGCTCTAATAGCTCTTCAAACATAATACTGACTTTTTGCCCGTTGGGGGTCGCTAATGAGTAAAGCTGAAATGGATGTTTGCCAATAGGCAGTGTTTTATCGTGAGTTGCACCTGCAATTGGGCGGTTAATGTTTGCAAATTTACCGCCACTTTCATTGTCCCATGTCCATACTTTTGCTGGGGTGTAGTCGTTGTTATTACTCATAAATAGCCTCTAATAGTTTAAACGTGCGTATTTGCTTTGCCCGTTGTTGCTTTTAATTTATCTGCTTTTGCTAATTTATACCCTAAAAAGAATCCACTTAGTGCGCCAAACAGATGGCTTTCAAACGAGATGTGCAACCGCTGTGGTAACACGCCCCAAATAAAGCCACTGTATAAAAAGGCCACCACCACGGCTATAAAAATAGATTTAAAAGAACGTCTTACAATGCCATAGCATAAAATAAATCCCCATAACCCATAAATAACGCCACTTAAGCCGACATGAATATTGCCACGAGCAAACATCCATACCAGTAATCCACCGACTAATGCGGTGAATATAAATACACTATAAAAACGCTTTACGCTGTATTGGCAAATTAACCAGCTTAAAACAATGAAGGGCAGCATATTACTAGCAAAATGCCACCAGCTACCGTGTAAAAAGGGAGCGCAAAGAATACCAATCAGCCCTTGAATGCTGCGTGGGTAAATACCTAAACCATTTAAACTAATGCCTGGCAGGCTATTAATTAGTTGCAACACAAAACAAATAGTCACAATGCTTATAATGGCAAAACGGGTGCTGCTAAGTAACGACAAGGTGGATGGTTTATTTTGCATACGGTGCCCTTATTTATATTAAGAGTGGCCAGTATAGGAATAGTGGTGAGTAATGAAAAGCAAATTAAAAAGCACAGCGATTAAACTGTGCTTTTTATGCTGATTAATTGTAATTAACCAAGCTTGGTAAGTAATTTTTTAGCTGCTAGCTCAGAGCTTGCTGGGTTTTGACCGGTGATCACTAAACCGTCTTCAAGCGCAAGAACGCCCCAGTCGTCGGTTTTTTGATAGTCACCACCTTTTTTGATTAGCTCGTCTTCGACTAAAAATGGCACTACATCTGTTAATTGTACAGCGGCTTCTTCAGTGTTACTAAAGCCGGTAACTTTTTTACCCGCAACCAATGCATTGCCATCAGCATCTTTTGTATTTAAAAATGCGGCGCTCGCATGACACACTGCTGCCACTGGCTTTTGTAATTTTACAAAATCTTCGATGAGCGAGATTGAATCTGTGTTATCCACTAAATCCCATAATGGGCCATGGCCGCCTGGATAAAATACCGCATCAAAATCTGAAGCATTCAGTTCACTTAGTACTTTTGTGTTTGCCATTAATGTTTGCGCTGTACTGTCGTTGTCGTATCGCTTGGTTGCATCAGTCTGGAAGTCGGCTAGTGTACTGGTTGGGTCGATTGGTGGTTGGCCACCGTTTGGTGAAGCTAGAGTGATTTCTGCGCCAGCATCTACAAATGCATAATAAGGGGCGGCGAATTCTTCTACCCAAAAACCTGTTTTCTCACCGGTATTGCCTAAATCAGCGTGTGAAGTAAGTACCATTAGTATTTTCTTAGCCATTATTTTTTCCTTCTGATGATTTAAAATTGTAATTTTTGCTTAGCAATTACTATATGCACTAACCCAACCTTAAACAACGATGATAAATTTAACTTTATTGATTTAATAATTGATACAATTGGAGGGTTGAAGTTAAAACCGCACTGGAGCGTCCATGAAAGTCTCGTTTGAACAATTAAAAAGTATGGTGGTATTTGCACAAATAGTTGAGCAGGGCAGTTTAACTGCAGCGGCAAAGCAACTAGGGTTAACACGGGCGGTAGCCAGTTATCATTTAAAAAAGCTAGAAACGCAACTTGAAGTAACCTTACTTAATCGTTCAACACGGACCATGGCCCTTACTGAAGCCGGTATGGCTTACTATGAGCGTTGCCGAGTTATTACCGAGCAGGCTAATGCTGCCAATCAACAAATAGAAAATATAAAAAGTGAGCCCCAAGGATTATTAAAAATTAGTTGCCCGGTTAATGTGGGGATGCAATTAATAGTGCCTGCAATTAATACCTTTAAGCGCCAATACCCCAAAATTGATATAGATTTACAGCTAACTGATGATGTGGTGGATATTATTAAACACGGATTTGATTTTGCTATTAGGGGGGTTGCGCTGCGCGATTCAAACCTACAGGCAACCAAGTTAACCACTATGAGTACTTGTATTTGTGGCGCACCTGATTATTTTTCGCATTATGGCAAGCCCACTACGCCCGATGAATTAGCACAGCACCAGTGGGTAGTTTATCAGTTAGGGAGTAAAATCTTGACCTTGCAAAAAGACGGTAAAAAAGTCGACATTACTATGCAAGGATCGCTCAGTACCAATAATGCCGCTGCACGGACTGCATTTGTAGAGGCAGGACATGGCATAGGGCGTATACCGCTATACGATGCATGGCCAAAAGTACAAGCGGGTTTACTGCAAATTATAATGGACGACTACAAAAGCAAAGACATTGAATTGTACGGAGTTTTCCCGCCAGGGGCGACGGGGTCTAAAAAGTTACGTTTGTTTGTTGATTATTTAAAAGCGTACTTTGTAAAACAGCATACGGCATTAGGTATGCGTAAGGGCTAGCGCTCGGTTAAATAAGGCAACAGCCTGTTGATACATTGCTATGGCGAGAGCTGCATCGTAGCGCTCGCCTTCATCACGCATAAAGGCATGTTGCGCGTTAACTTCTTGCCATTGGTAATTTATGCCAGTGCGAACAGCTTGCTGGTATATTTTGTCTCGGCCATCTTGTGGAACATGGGGATCTTGTTTACCCCATATAAAATGAATTTCACCGAG
Organism: Pseudoalteromonas sp. S1610; assembly: GCF_005887465.1. Taxonomy (GTDB): domain Bacteria; phylum Pseudomonadota; class Gammaproteobacteria; order Enterobacterales; family Alteromonadaceae; genus Pseudoalteromonas; species Pseudoalteromonas undina. The sequence continues at coordinate 191,389 of NZ_PNDI01000001.1, forward strand.
TATGTCGGCCATGCGTTCAAATGAGTTATTACCGGGTTGTGCGGGCAGTGTATTACTGTGTATATCGGTGGCGTATAAACAAAACGCGGCTTTTATAAGTGGGTTTAAAGCGGCTCTGTAAGCTAAATGTCCACCAATACATACACCCATAGCTCCCACGTTTCCTGAACAATAACTTTGTCGTTTTACAAACTCGATAAGGCTTTGTGTGTCGCTATCATGATGCTCTAAAGGTTTAGCCCATTTATCGTTATTACCTTTATCTTTACCTTCGTCATCATAAGCCAGCACAGTTCCGATAGGGTTAAGCTCATGAAACACTTCTGGCACAAGTACCACAAAACCATGACTGGCTAAAATAGCTGCACTGCGGGCAATAGGTGCCGTTTGCTGGAAAATTTCAGAATAAAAAATAATGGCAGGGTATTGCCCCGATGTTTGTGGGCGGTAAATAGTGGTTCGCATTAACCCTGTAGGCGTTGGTAAGCCAGCGTTATGGTGTTGAATGATCATAAAAGCGCTCAGTAAAATAAATATAATAGCTGAGCGCGGTCAAATAAACACGCCCTAAAGTTTAAATACTTGCAGGCATTTTATTGCAACTTGCGTAATAGCTAACCGTAGCTGGCCAATCAGAAAATATACCGATTACACCAACCTCTTTTGCAAGCACATCAACCACGGTCATCATGTCACCATCGTTATCTATAACATCACTAATTGACTGGTAATAGTATCCGCCTCCATTATTCAGCGGCCCTGAACGTTCAAGACTCCATGCAATAATATTAAGCCCTGCGGCTTTAGCATCAATAGCGTACTGTGATGGCACGATATTACTTTCATTATCTATGGTTAATAGCATCCAAATGGGTGGAGCAATAATTTTAACACCGTCATTAAAAAGCGAAGCCATACTAGGTTGCCATGTGTCGGGGTTGTTAGGATCAAACCCTGCATCGCTGTCTCGGCCATCTAAATACACACTTTGCGCTGCAAATTCAGGGTTAGTATTAATCCAATATTGTACGTCAGCTAAATTAAATGATTGCGGAAAAACATGCGAAGCGGGTACCTCCATTTGCGTGTATTCATCTAGCATTTTTTGTGCGTATTGCGTTTGGGTCATACCGTTAAAGGGCATACTCACTTGAGGTGATTTAAGCTCTGGGGTCATTTTTACTCCGAGCTGTTTAAATAGTGCAATACTTTGTTTATGGGTCATGAGAGTACCTGAGGTGGCGTATAAGTCAGTGCGCCAACTTGGTGTACCTTTCATGTAATCGCTAACATTAGTGGCGCTGGTGTTTGCGCCATCCATTTTACCCTCAAGGGTTAAAAACTCTGCCAAGTTAATATCACTGGTACAACATTTAGCTGAAGCAGGCGTGCCACTGTTAGAGTTTGCTGGAGTAAATGGCTCACTGCATTTAGCCGCAAGTTCTGGAATAGCTAAAATATTAGTGGTGGTGTGCAAGTCGCACTGAGAATGGCGGCATACTAGCTCTTTATCATTTGTAAAGGTTACATCACATTCGACAATACCAGCGCCCATACGAGCAGCCGCTAAGTAAGACTCTTGTGTGTGCTCTGGGTATTGCATGGGGGCACCACGGTGACCAATTGAAAAATCAGTACGATAAAAAGGGCCTTCTTTACACGATTCTAATTGTGTTTTTAGTGCGCTGTCAGCCATATCGTCAATTAAGTAGTCGGGGCGGGTACCTAGTTGCGTATTGGTGCCTTGAGCTACTTCAACAATAACCGGGGTAGGTACTTCAACAATTTCAACGTCAGTGTTGGTAACAACCACTTCTTTTTCGACTATTTTTACATCGTCATCACAGCCAGCGAGTGAGCTTAATAATAAAAAAGTTGTTAGAAAAGGTATGCGCTTCATTATTTGTCCTTAAAAATAAAAGTGGACGCTACCTTACTAATTATTAATGACAATTTAACTACAGAGTGATTAATTTGCTGATTTAGCCATTATTTGGTTTATCACCAAGGCAGACAGCATCACTCCCGCGCCAATACTTAATCTAAGTAGGTCTGCGTCTCTATTCCAAATAAGTACATTAACAATAATACCGGCAGGAATAAGCAAGTTGTTCATCACCGCCAGCGCGCCAACATTAACAAGCGTCGCGCCTTTATTCCACATAAAGTAGCCTAAACCGGAGGCCACAATGCCTAAATAAATCAGTATGCCCCATTGAGTTGAGGTACTTGGTAATTTGTTAAGATCACCAAATAAGGCGTAACAGGCGCTTGCAACAATTAGTGCGCCAATAAAAAACCAACCAAATACGGTTTTATCATCGAGTTGTTTATTAAGCATTAATCGTTTGTAGGTTACTTGGCCGATAGCAAAACTAATATTAGCGCCTTGAACCAGTAGTAATCCGACTAAAAAGTTACTGTCTAAGTTTTCATAACGAATGGTAATAGCTCCTAACACGGCAATAAACGCGACGATAAAAAACTGCGGATTAAACTGTTTATTTAGCGCATCGTTTAAAAGCGTAATGTAAAGCGGGGTCATTACAGTAAATAACAGCACTTCTGGCACACTTAAAAACAAAAATGAGTGGTAATAAAAGCCATACATAACCCCCAGTTGCAGTGCGCCTATCAGCATGAGTTTAAACGCAAGTGGGGTAGGGATTTTCTTTAAAAAAGGCAAAAATACTAACGCTGCTAAAGCCACACGAATTAGCACACTAAACCACGCATCAACTTGGCCAGCTAAATACACACCAATTAAACTAAACGAAAACGCCCAAAGAAGGGTAACTGCAAATAAATAGCCCATAACACTCATCTTGTCTTAAGTAATGGTGTCAGTTTATCTGTTATATATTGTTCTATAAACAATAAAAGCCCGCAAGCGGGCTTTTATATCAGTTGATTAAAAATATTAATTAATCAACTAAACCACGGCGCTTAAGCAATGCATCAGTCGTTGGTTTTTGGCCTCTGAACTCAATGTAGCTTTGCATTAAGTCGCGGCTGTTACCTTTTGATAGGATCTCTTTACGGAACTTATCGCCATTTTCGCGCGTTAAGCCACCATTGTTTTCCATATGAGCAAAGGCATCAGCGGCAAATACTTCAGTCCATAGGTAAGCGTAGTAACCTGCAGAGTAACCACCTGCAAACGTATGGCTAAAGTAGTTTGATTTGTAACGAGGTGGTACAGGGTAGTAATCAATACCGTGTGCCTTTAACGCTTCACTTTCAAACTGTTGTACATCAGTTACTTTTTTGTCAGAACCAAATGAGTGCCATTCCATATCCAGTAGTGCTGCAGCTAAATATTCAGTGGTACCAAAACCTTGGTTGAACTTTTGCGACTCAAGTACTTTATCAAGTAGTGCTTGAGGAATTGGTTCACCTGTTTTGTAATGCTTAGCGTAGTTAGCTAATACACTTGGCTCAATCATCCAGTCTTCATGTGCTTGTGATGGAAATTCAACAAAATCACGCGCTGTAGCAGTACCTGCTAGGCTTGGGTATTTAACGTCAGAGAATAAACCGTGTGCTGCATGACCAAACTCATGGAACATAGTTGACACTTCGTCAAACGTCATTAACGTTGGCTCGCCTTCTGCTGGCTTTGGAATATTTTGTGCATTATAAATAACCGGTTTTGTGCCTTTCAAGCCGCTTTGGCTTACGTATGCACTCATCCATGCACCGCCACGTTTACCTTCACGTGCATATGGGTCCATGTAAAATAAGCCTATTGCGCTGCCATCAGCGTTAAATACTTCAAACGCCATGACGTCTTCGTGATAAAGCGGTAGGTCTTTACGCTCTTTGAATGTAATGCCGTAAAGTTTTTCCATTGCAAAGAATAAACCGTTATGAATAACCGATTGCATTTCAAAGTAAGGCTTAACTAAGGCTGGATCTAGGTCGTATTTTTCAGCACGCACTTTTTCTGCATAGAAAGACCAATCCCATGGTTTTAGTTCAAAACTTTCACCAGAATCGTTAATTACTTTTTGAATCGCTTTTGCTTCTGCTTGCGCTTTTTCGACTGCTTTTGGCGCTAGGTCATCTAAAATACCGTACACGTTATCAGTGGTTTGAGCCATGCGTGAAGTCATTACATACGAAGCCCAATCTTTAAAGCCTAACAGTTCTGCTTTTTGTGCACGTAGGTTAGTTTCTTTAATAATGATAGGGCCGTTGGTTTTAGCTGCACGGTTGGTTGATGCTTTAAAAATCTGCTCACGCAGTTCACGGTTTTCAAGGCTAGATAAAATAGGCTGTTGTGTGGTGTTCACTAGGGTGATCATGTAGCCATCTTTGCCTGCTTTTTTAGCAGCTGCTGCAAGACCTGCAATTTCACCTTCAGATAAACCAGCTAGTTTGCTTTTATCTGTTACTAAAATGACGTCTTCTTTAAACGATTTTAATACGTTTTGAGAAAACTCCGTTGATAATTTTGCAAGCTCAGCGTTAATTTCACGCATTTTTGCTTTTTCAGCATCGTTTAATTTAGCACCGGCTTTAACAAATTGTTTGTAGTAAAAATCAACAAGACGTTGATCTTCAGCGCTTAACTTATCTTTGTTGTCGTATACTGTTTGTACACGTTCGAATAATGCACCATTTAGGTAAATGTCATCAGAGTGTGCTGAGAACACAGGCGCCATTTTTTTATCAATGCGTTGGTACTCATCGTTAGAGATAAGACCTGATAAGTTGTAAAATGCAGCTGATGCGCGGTTTAATAGTTCACCAGCAAGTTCCATTTCTACCAAGGTATTTTCAAAAGTAGCTGGTTCTGGATTATTGGCAATTGCCAAAATTTCTGCATTATGTTGTGCAATACCTGCATCAAATGCAGCTTCGTATTCAGTGGTACCAAACTTATCAAACTCAGGAGCCATGTATTGCAATGGGCTTGGTTTAAATAATACATTGCTTGCGTTGATATCTTGCACTTGTGCTGTGCTTTGTTGTTTTGTTTCTTGGGTGCTTTCAGAAGAACAGGCAGATAATAAAAGTGCACTAGCAATCGTAGTGGCGATCAGTGTTTTACGCATAATAACTCCATAAAAAATAGTAGCCGAAATAGGCTTTTCGAGTCGAAAACCCAGTTAACTTACCAAATTTTGACTTATATACAACAAAGTTTATCGATTTAAAGCGGGATTTAAACGCAAATTAGGTGATAAAAACTCGGTATGTAAATAAAAAAGTAGAAAAATACAGCAATTATGCAATTAGCTTTAAGTTTGTTGCTGCGTATTTAAGCTAACCGCATGCTAAACTTGGGGTATTATTAGCGCATAAAAATAATCGTTTGTGTGCGACCTTATACATGGAAAATAAATGAACTTAGAACAAATTAATCACATTCTCGCCTTCGTATTGTTTAGCTACAACGACATTCACATTACCGTGGCAAAAGTAATTCAAGTACCCCTAATTTTGTTTACTATGTGGGTTGTGGTGACTCAGATTGGCAAGTTAATTAAAAAGTCATTACTTGCACGAAAAATGAGCCCAGATGCAGTGCATTTATTCACGCGTTTTTATTTCATTTTAAGTATTGCGATTTTACTTTTTACCTCCCTTGAGGTGCTCAACATTCCACTAACCGCATTTGCCTTTGTATCGGGTGCCATTGCCATCGGTGTGGGGTTCGGTGCACAAAATATTATTAATAACTTTATTAGTGGCTGGATATTAATGTGGGAGCGGCCAATCCGTATTGGCGACTTTTTAGAGGTTGGCACTGCAAAAGGGGTGGTTGAAACCATTAATACTCGCTCTACTCGTATTCGCAGGAACGACGGTGTTCATATGCTAATACCCAATAGCCAGTTATTAGAAAACACAGTTACCAACTGGACGCTTATTGATGGTAATGCGCGCTCATCTGTGAGCGTAGGCGTAGCTTATGGCTCTGATGTGTTATTAGTTAAAAAGTTAATTCAGCAAGTATTAGATGAGCATGAGGCAATACTGGCAACGCCTCAATCAACCGTATTGTTTGATGATTTTGCAGATAGCTCGCTAGTTTTTAATGCTATTTTTTGGGTTTGCGCTGAATCAGAAACTCGATTAAGACAAGTCCGCAGTGATATTCGTTTTAGTATTTATGAAGTGTTTGAGCAACACGATGTGGTTATTGCATTCCCGCAGCGAGATCTTCATATTGATGGTGAAATTGTTCTTAAACGCTCATTAGTGAAAAAGTAGTATTTAAAAAAGTGCCGCGTTATTTTGCTATATTTTTTAATAACTCAATGTAAGGACATATGTCCGCTTTTTGGTTGTTTAGTTGCTAAAAGTACACTAAATGTCGGGATAGTGCGGTTAAGTGTTAAAAATAAGTTTATTTTTTAGTGTTCAATATGCGGTAAATATATTACAGCATGATATAATCTCGCGCATTCAGTCAGCCTTATTTATGCCGTTTTTGTACTCTCGGTAATAAGGTCCGCGCCGCATAGAGCAAGTCGCGAAAAATTGACTGAATCCGTAATTATTTAATTGCGCAACACATCAACCGTTGAACAAGAGTGCACTAAAAAGGTTAACCCCGACATGAAAGCAATGAAAAGATCTACGTTAGCAACCCTTATCAATGCAACGTTGTTCTCTGCCGTAGCAGGTACGTCAATTTCAGCCGTAGCTGCTGAGCAAGAAACTACTGCTAAGAAGAACCAACTAGAAGTTATTCAAGTTACTGCTCGTAAACGAGTAGAAAACGCTCAAGAAGTGCCTGTTGCTGTTTCAGCCCTGCAAGGCGATAGCTTAGATGCTTACAGCTCAGCTGGTATGGATATTCGTTTTATGAATGCGAAAATCCCAAGTTTATCTATTGAATCTTCATTTGGCCGTTCATTCCCACGCTTTTATGTACGTGGCCTTGGTAACACTGATTTCGATTTGAATGCTTCGCAACCAGTGTCGCTTGTGGTTGATGAAATTGTACAAGAAAACGCAATCTTAAAAGGTTTCCCTGTATTTGACGTAGCACGTGTTGAAGTGCTTCGTGGTCCTCAAGGTACATTATTTGGTCGTAATACACCGGCTGGTCTAGTTAAATTTGATACCGTAAAACCAAGTCAAGAATTTGAAGGCTATGGCTCTGTATCTTACGGTAGTCGTGGTGCTGTTGACTTTGAAGGTGCTGTTGGTGGTTCATTAACAGATCGTTTATCAACACGTGTTTCAGTACTTTGGCAAGATAAAGACGATTACATTGATAATCGTGCACCAGGTTTTGAGCAAAAAGATGCCTTAGGTGGTTACACTGAACAAGCAGCCCGTATTCAATTTTTATATGAAGGTGACGATTTCACTGGATTATTTAATTACCATGTTCGTGATTTAGATGGCTCTCCAATTGCCTTTCGTGCTAACACTATCAAACCTGGTACTAACGATTTAGTTGATAGTTTTGAAAATGACGTGGTGTATCACGATGCCGCATCTCGTGCGACGCAGCAAGTTGAATCGCAAGGTGCAAGCCTTAAGCTTGAGTGGGACTTAGCTAACCATACAGTAACGTCAATCTCTGGTTGGGAAAGTGCAGAAATTTACTCTCGTGCTGACATCGATGGTGGCTACGGTGGGTTTTCTATCAATGATGTTCCAGTTGCAATGGGCCCTGGTTTTATTCCTTTCTCTTCAGAAAGTGCTGATGGTATTCCAGATCAAGACCAATACACGCAAGAACTTCGCTTATCAAGCAACTTTGCCGGTGATGTTAACTATCAAGTGGGTGTTTTTTACTTCGACGAAGCATTAACAATTGAAAACTTTAGCTATGATACAGCCAATAATGGCGTATTGAATGGGTTTGTTAGTCAGCAGCAAGATACTAAAGCATGGGCTGTATTCGGCTCAGTTGATTACACCATTACTGATGACTTGAAAGTAACCGCGGGCCTACGTTATTCAGACGATGAGAAAGAATTCTCAGCAAATCGTACGCTTAGCCCTGTAGGTGGCGCTGCTACTTACATTGAAAAAAATGTTAGCGATGATCACGTAAGCTGGGATTTATCAGCTAACTACAAAATCAACGATGACGTAAACTGGTATGGTCGTATTGCTAACAGTTTCCGTGCACCAAGTCTTCAGGGTCGTATCTTATTTGGTGATGAAGTAACTGTTGCTGATTCAGAAACTGTTACGTCATACGAGACAGGTATTAAATCTGATGTGTTAGATGGCCAAGGCCGCGTAAATGCAACGGTATTTTATTACACTATGGATGACCAACAGCTAACTGCTGTAGGTGGTGGTGCTAACTTTAACCGCCTATTAAATGCTGATAAAACAACTGGCTACGGTTTCGAAATTGATTCTGAGTGGGTGTTAACGGATGAACTAAATGCAACGTTTAATTTAAGCTACAACAAAACAGAGCTTAAAGACAAAGATTTAGCCGTTGCAGTGTGTGCACAGTGTACTGTTACAGATCCTACCTTCCAAGTACCAGGTGCATTTGGTCCTGAAGATCGTGCTATTTTAGATGGTAACAGCTTACCGCATGCACCAGAGTGGATCTCTAACATCACACTTCGTTACACTAAAGAACTCGCTGAAGGTGATTTCTTTGCTTACGCTGATGTGTCGTACCGCAGTGAAATTGACTTTTTCTTATATGAATCAGTTGAGTTTGAAGGTAAGCCACTAACTGAAGTTGGTCTACGTGCCGGTTATGCATGGGCGCAAGGCGACTACGAATATGAAGTATCAGCATTCGTGCGTAATATGTTTGACGAGCAGCAAGCAATTGGTGGTGTTGATTTTAATAACAATACAGCCATGGTTAACGAAGAGCGTTATATTGGCGCTGAATTTAAAGTTAACTTTTTCTAATCGATAAATTTAACGTTAAATTGTAATTATTGATAAAAGCCTGCCTAGTGCAGGCTTTTTTATTTTTGTAGAGCTGCTAAAGTAGCGCCCATATGTTTATTAAAGAGAAAAAGTAATGGCTGGATTTTGGAATTACCGTGTAATTTATTGTGAAGCAACCAAAGATGAAGCGGCGCAATATCAAATACACGAAGTGGAATATAACTTAAACGGTAAAGTAACTAACTGGTCAGAGACTGGTGCCGCACCATTTGGAACCACATTAGATGCGTTAAAAGATGATGCTGAGCGCTTAAAAACCGCCTTCGAAAAGCCGATACTTAAAGTAATGCGCAAAGCCCGAGGTTATGAGTTAGTTGATGTAGATACCGGCGAAGACGCTTATGCTGAGCCGCCAGCAGGTTTGGCTGAGTAACACAAATTATTAAAAGGTGCCTAGGCACCTTTTTTATTACCCAAAGTTTAGGTTAAATAACCAGGAGAAAAGTATGTCAATTGAAGCGGTATTATTTGATATGGATGGCACTTTAGTTGACTCGGAAAGTGTGCACTATAACTGCTGGAGCCAATTACTTGCGCCTTTTGGTGTGTGTTATAAAGAAGATGATTTTTGTCGGCGCTTTTCGGGACGTCCCACTATTGACGCTGCAAAGGAAATAAAACAAGTTCATAACTTGTCTGTAAGTAGCCGCTATTTAGCGGATGAAAAATATCGTTTATTTAGTGAGTACGTTAAAACCAATTTACCGCCTTTAATGCCTTATGCTGAAAATGTTCTATTAGCGGCTAAAGAGCAAGGTTTAAAAATGGCGTTAGTAACAGGCAGCGCAAGGCATGAAGCAGAGCCAATACTAAAAGGATTAGGGTTTTATGATTTATTCGATACCGTGGTAACTAAAGATGATGTAATTAATCCAAAGCCTGCCGGTGATCCCTATCTATTAGCACTTAAAAGTATGCAGGTTGCTGCACAAAATGCGATTGCCGTTGAAGATACTCTCACCGGTGTAACCGCAGCGAATAATGCTGCTTTAGCTGTAGTCGCTATCGCTAATAAACATACACAGGAGCACGATTTTAGTAAAGCAACACAGCAAATGCAAAGCCTTGAAGAATTTTGGCAATGGCTTCAATCTCAACTATAGTTTAAGCCATATTAAAATTTGCAAGGATGCAGCAATGGTGATGATTAAAGCAACGCTGTTTACTTTTTTAATCCTTTTTAGTGCTAGCTTATTGGCGCAATTGCCTCCAGTGCAACTTGCTAATGTTTACGATGAAACTAAGCATGAGGATATTCGCCAATACTTGGTGAGTGAAAAGTTTGATGGAGTTAGAGCAATCTGGACGGGAAAGCAGTTTGTAACCCGTCAAGGCAACTCCATAAACCCGCCTGAGTGGTTTACCGCTCCTTTGCCAGATATTTGGTTAGATGGTGAGTTATGGACCAAACGAGGTCAATTTTCTGTACTCAGTGGTATTGTCAGAACAAAAATACCCAACGATTTGCAATGGCAAACCGTTATTTATCAGGTGTTTGATATGCCAGATACCGGTACGCCTTTTCATCGTCGTTATCAAAATTACCTAGCACTCATTACTAAGCTAAATAGTCCCCATATTAAAGCGGTTAAGCAATATCAATTTAGCGACAATCAGCAACTCAGTGATTATTTTAATCAGGTAACCAAACAAGGTGGCGAGGGCGTTATGCTTCATTTAGCAGAGGCTAAGCATACAGCGGGTCGCTCTAGTGCATTGTTAAAACTCAAGCCTTATTTAGATGCCGAAGCGTTAGTAATTGAACATTTACCGGGTAAAGGTAAATACGCAGGAATGCTTGGTGCATTGAAAGTACAGACAAAACAAGGGCTGACATTTTCTATTGGTACGGGTTTTAGTGATAAAGAGCGAAAGTATCCGCCAGCTATAGGCGCAACAATTACTTATCGATACCACGGGTACACTAAAAATGGCTTGCCGCGTTTTGCCAGCTTCTTACGGGAAAGACCCGAAAAATAACGAGTGTAGGCCAATTCAGTATATATTTTTTAGCAATTATGCTAAATTGCGCGGCCTTTTTAGTGATGTTTGGTGATCTATGTTCGTTGGTTTTGATTATGGTAGTTCTAATTGTGCTATGGGTGTTTTAAACGAAGAGCGTGTTCAGCTCATTCCTTTAGAGCAAGGCAAACATTATCTTCCATCAACGTTATACACACATCATAGTGCCTTAGTCGTTGATTTTGTAGCGCAGCACTTGCAGGGCTCAGAGCATGAGCATGGCTATAAAACCGCGCGCCAACCCTTGCTTAATACACTCCCGCGAATTAAATCAGACCTAGACCTACAAGCCGGCGACGAGACTCTATTCATCGGCCGAGAGGCGATTAGTGAATATGTGCAATTTCCTGAAGAAGGTTATTTTGTAAAATCCCCTAAATCATTTTTTGGCGCTACTGGTTTAAAGCAAGGACAAATTAATTTTTTTGAAGATATTGCCACTGCAATGATTTTAAAAATAAAACAACGTGCCGAATCATCGTTAGGGTATACGCTGAGCCAAACTGTTATTGGTCGCCCAGTGAATTTTCAAGCAGTTGGTGGTGAGCAGTCAAACCAACAAGCCGTGGGCATTTTAACACGTGCAGCAAACCGAGCAGGCTTTAAAGATGTGGAATTTTTATATGAACCACTTGCCGCCGGGATTGATTATGAAAGTGATTTAACGCAAGACCAAAAAGTGCTGGTAATAGATATTGGTGGTGGTACAAGTGACTGTTCATTTGTACAAATGGGGCCAAGTTTTAGGAATAAACAACAACGAGACGCAGACTTTTTAGCACATAGCGGAAAGCGAGTAGGCGGTAATGATTTAGATATTGCTCTGAGCTATCATGGTTTAATGCCGTTACTTGGCTTAGGCAGTACTTTTAAATCGGGTTTACCATTACCTAATCAGGCATTTTGGCAAGCATGTAAAATTAACGATGTGAATTTACAAAGCCAGTTTTATAGTGCTCAGCATTATCGTGAACTGAGTGCACAGCTACGCGATGTGGGTGCTCCCGATTTATATAAACGGCTCATCCATTTACAGCAAAATAAGCAAGGGCATCAATTAGTTCAACAAGCTGAAGCGGCAAAAATTGCACTAAGCTCGTCTGAAAACTTTAATTGTGATTTAACATTTTTAGATTCATCACTTGATAAAGATATCTCTATTAATGAATTAGCATTAGCCGTTGACGACAGTATTAGCCAAATAGTGACATTAGCAAAACAGGCCATTGCAGATGCTAACACCACCCCAGATGTAATTTATTTAACGGGTGGTAGCGCGCAATCACCACTGATCAAGGCGGCTTTAAAAACCCACTTAGGCGATATTAAAATGGTTAACGGTGATCACTTTGGCAGTGTCACCGCTGGTCTGACTAAATGGGCGAGTATGCTTTATAAATAAGCTGTTATAAGGAGATTTGTCGGGTTGCGAGGTACTTTTCGTAATCTGGCAAAGAACGCTCAAACTCGGTGTCCATAAGGGGAGAGCTTAGTAACATATCAGCGCTTACTTCATTACAAGCAACAGGAATGTTCCACACTGCGGCTAAACGAAGCAATGCTTTTACATCAGGGTCGTGCGGCTGAGATGCCAGAGGATCCCAAAAAAAGATTAACACATGAATTTCATGTTCCGCTATTTTAGCACCAAGTTGCTGATCACCCCCCATAGGTCCACTGAGTAATTGCACGACATTCAAACCGGTGGTTTTTTCTATTAAATGTCCGGTTGTACCAGTGCCGTATAGCTTATGTTTACTTAGCATTGGAGTGTGTTTTTCACACCATAATTTTAACGCGGCTTTTTTTCCATCATGTGCAACAAGGGCTATGTTTTTCTTAGCTGGAAGAGATTGTATTTTTTGGTCCATGCTGATTCTTATTAGTTAGAGTAATAAATTGATAGCCAAGGCAATAAATACAATGCCTGTGAACCTATCTATCCAAAGTTGGCTATTAGGGTGACTTTTAAAAAACTGGGCTATTTTATCGCCGAAATAAATATACGTGCAGTCGATAGGAAAAGCAAAGATTGGATACAGTAGCCCAAAAAACGCCAGCTGAAAAGTTGCAGATGACAAGCTAGGGTCTACAAATTGTGGGATAAAAGCAATAAAAAACAAAGCCACCTTAGGATTTAGTACTTCGGTCATCATAGCTTGAAACATCACGTTTTTGTTTTTACTGGTGGTAACATGAGGCTTATCTTCTTGCTCGCAAATGGGGGGCTTAAAGGTGTCTTTAAGCATCATAAACCCTAAGTAACATAAATAGGCTGCACCTGCATATTGTACGCTGGCATAGGCAGTTTCAGAGGCTTTTAAAATAGCGCTTAAACCGACAACCGCAAAAAATGTATGTACTACGCCACCTAACGCAAAGCCAAAAGCACTCTGCATACCTGCTTTTCGCCCATTTGCAAAAGTTTGCGCCATTAAAAACGCGTTTGATGGTCCAGGCGCAACGGCCATTAAAAAGCTAGCGAGTAAAAATGAAAGCAAAAAGTCGGGGTTGATCATTAAATAGTACGAAAAAGAAGTGGTAAATGATTTTATCAAGCAATGAGGAAAATAAAAAGCGGGCATATTGCCCGCTAAGTTGAGGATACTAAGTTCTTTTAAAACTAGTCGTTATGCTTTTAAACATAATGAAGTGCTAAATTTATTAAAAACTAACGGTGATATTATTTGAACACACCGTAGTGCTCAGCGCTTCACACACTTGATATGTATAGGTGCCGCCACCTTTAGTATTAATGCTGTCGCTGTAGGCATTATTATTTGCAGTGGTAATGACTTTGTTACCATTGCGGTAGATATCAACTTGGCTTGTTGCCGCGCCATTCCAACTTAAATCAACAAATTTAGTGCCTTTTGATTTGTAACCTGAAGCGCTAAGAGAGATAGCATCTACGCCTGGCTCTGGATCAACACCACCAGTATCGCCACCCGCACAGCCGTTTGCTGTAAGGTAAGCATCAGCGTCAGCCGCTTTTACAATACCGTAGCCAAAGTAATCATCACGACCAGAAGCCCCTTGATCTTGCGCAGTTGCCTTTAACGCATCGCGAATTTCTGTGCCTGTACAGTCACTATGATTAGACCATACTAGCGCAGCAATACCTGAAACCGCAGGAGTTGCCATTGACGTTCCACTCATAAAGCCATAATCAGTTGCGCCAATATTAATTGTCACGTTTGTACTAGCGACTAATGCACTACGATCTTCAAATGCAGCGCCTACAGCAGGAATTGTAGTATCGTTGGTATCACCCAGTGTCGCGTATAACATGCCAGCTTCATTGTTGATAATAACCGCACCTACACCGCCTGAGTTTTCACAGTTAGCGACTTTGTCATAAAATGAAATAACGCCGCGGTCAATCATACATACTTTACCAGCCGCCGCTGGATCAACTGTTTCGCCAGTTCCCATAAAGTAGGTACTCGCAGTGATTTGACCTGCATTTTCCATTGCTGATGAATTATATGCTGTGCCATCAGCCGACATACTCGCTGCTGTTGCCATGCCCGCAGGGTAGGTCGATAGAGTATCAACACCACCAGCAGTTACTTCAACACAAATTGTTTCATCATTAGTTGCGCGTTTACCACGGCCAGATGAACAGCTTGGGAATTGTGAAAAGTCAGCAATTTGATTATCGGCATCATTAGCGCCGACCATCATCACCGATGAGTAGCCCGCAGGATAAGAACGTACGTTATTACCATCGTTACCCGCTGCAGCAACTACAAGGCCGCCAGCATTAGTAAAGTTAGCAAACGCATTTGACTCTGTACTGTTTGAGCCACCGCCCCCTAAGCTCATGCTAATAATATTTGCACCTGCTTGAGAACATAAATCAGCCGCTTGAGCTAAATCAGATGAGTAACCCCAACCCGCTTCGTTAAATACTTTAATAATGTGCATTGCCACACCCGGTGCCATACCCACAACACCGAGGTTATTATCTGCAGCACCAATCGTACCGGCGACATGCGTCCCGTGTGGACCGCCATTATCAAACCAATTTCCAGTACCGCTGTCGTTATCGCCAGTAATGTTACCCCAAACAAAATCAGGGTTTGAGCTATCTAAGCCTGAATCGATAACACATACTTTCATGCCTGCATTGGCATCAAAAGTAACTTGATCAACCTGTGATTGATACACCGCATATGGCGTAATTTGTTGCTGCATGGCATCACCTACATCATCGTTAAATAATGACATAGGAACGCGCTTATGATCTTCTTCAATGAGTTTAATATGCGGGTTGTTAAGCAGGCCTTTTAAGCTACTTAAATCTTGTCCAGTAAATTTGGCTGCAATGAATCCATTGCCATCTACTTTAATGTCACCACCTAGTTTTTTAGTCAGCGCTTTAACAACACCTTTTTTATTATTATCAACTTGGATGATGAAGCGATCGTTCGCAGCTTGGGCAGCACCTGCTGAACAAATACCAGTAAGAACTAATGCTAAGGCGAGTTTATTCTTTTTCATATTATATTATCCTAGAATTAATTGGTTAACTAATTGTTAACTTTAGCGGACAGTAAAATAATATAAAGCAGAAAACAAGCTATTTTATCTACAAAAACAAAACTATTTAACTTTAAAGTAGCCAGTATTAAACAAAAAATATACATTTGTATTTGAATTAGGGGCGGCTAATCAGGTAAAACCTGAATTAGCCAAAATTGAAGAGTAATAGAAAACGCTTTAGCGCCTAAGCATATTTAGTATAACGAAATAGTAAGTAAGAAAAGGGAATTAATAATAAAAAGTGTGTGCCTATAAGCTCGGGTGTAGATAAGTTTAAATATTGAGTAATAAACACCAATAAACTTGCCCCACTCATTTGCATTGCTCCTAAAAGAGCTGAGGCGGTGCCAGCTTGCTTAGGGAACAGACTTAAAGCTCGTCCAGCGGCAGAGCCAAGTGTTAAAGCAAAACCAAAGGCAGCAATAAACATAGGGATCATTAATGCTAATGGGGTTTTATATTGGCTTAATACTAGCATCAGTAAGCCTGCACTCACTAACAACACAAGACCTGCTTTTAGTGCTCTTTTTGGTTGGCGTTTAATGTAAATAGGCATGATAAAGCTAGCAAGAATACTAAGCACTGCATTAAGCGAGAACCAAAAGGTAAAGTCGGCTACGCTGCCCCCTAATTCAGTAATAAGCCAACCAGGAGCCAATGTTACAAATACTAATATAGCTGACATAGTGACCATACATAGCAAGCTATTAAATAAAAATAACGGAGTTGAAATAATTGGGATAAAGCGCCTTAGATCTAAGATATGCCCCTGGTAATGGCTGTCTACTGGGCGTGTTTCTCTAAACAATAATAAGGTGACAATAAATCCTAATAATGCAAAACCAGTTAGAAATAGAAAGTTCATTTGCCAACCAAACTGCACGGTTAACCACGCACCTAAAATGGGTGCTAACGCTGGAATAAAGCACACGATCCCGTTTAGGTAGGTAATTATTTGGCCACTGCGTTCACTACCAAACTTATCTCTTACTATTGCAAAAGCAACAACAAAGGTGGCGCATGCGCCTAACCCTTGAATTGCACGAGCAAACATCAGTATTAAAAAGCTAGGAGCATAGTATGCACCTAATGCCGCCAGTCCATATAAAGTTACACCGGTTAAGGCTACCGGCTTACGTCCAAAACGATCAGCAAGAGGGCCTGCAATTAATTGCCCCAAACCAACAGTAAGCATAAAAATAGCCACCGTTTGCTGTACTTGTTTTTCGCTCACTGAAAATTGCTCTGCAATAGTAGGAAAGGCAGGTAAATAAATATCAATGCCCATAGGACAAAAAATGACGAGTAACGCTAAGATCAGTAATAAAATTAAGTTTGGTTTAGCGGGCTGTGTTTGCATCAGGTCTCCTTTTGTCGGTATTTTAAGTGGCGACTGATGAAAAAGAAAGGGCTTATGACCGATGCATCAGACATGTTACCTACTTTTAACTTTATTATGATTATTTTTGTTTAAGTATCACACTTCTTTAAACTGATCCGATGTGTTAATTTGCTTTTTAAGCAAAGACAATGGAAAAACAATAATGAGTAATGAGTCTGCATTAATAAAAACGTGGCATAAATTTAAAAAGCTGCCGTTTGGTAACTGGCTGTTTAGTAAAGCCGTATGTTTTAAAGCGCCTTACTTTGGCTCTATGAAACCTACTATTTTAGATTTAAAAGCAGGACACTGTAGTGCTGTGGTTAAAAACACACGCCGTGTACACAATCACATTGGCACTATTCACGCTATCGCACAATGTAATTTGGCTGAGCTGTGTGCGGGGGTGATGGTTGATGCAACAGTACCTTATAAAACCCACCGTTGGATCCCTAAGGGAATGACAGTACAGTACCTGGCTAAGGTAGACACTGATGTTACCGCTATCGCTGAAATTGACTTGCCTCATCAATGGATTGATAAAGAAGATTTAGTCGTACCGGTAAAGCTTTACAATACGCGTAACGAACTGGTTTTTACCGCAGACATAACCATGTATATAACACAAAAAAAGTAAGTGTATAAGCCGCTAACGGGATTTTAAAGAGGTGATTAATGGTTTAGCCAACAGGCAGGCTAAACCATTATAAACTAATGTAGCTAGCTTTTAGCTGCAGGCTGCTTATTAACAAACGAAAGCCCGCTGTCTTCATTATCAACAATGGCTTTTACGTCGTGAGCTGGTTTTGGCTTATCTTTAGCATGCTCAATCACTTCTTTTTCAAAGCGCTGCTTTAAACTGCCTTCAATAATAGCACCTGCTTCTATGCTCAGGGTGTCATGAAATATATCGCCAAGTACATGAGCATTATTTTCGATCTTTACTTCACTTGCATTTAAAGAGCCTATGATTTTACCCTTAACAACGACACTGCTTGCCTCAACAACGCCTTCAACAACACCTGAGGTGCCAATCACTAAATGTTCGGCCTTAATGTCACCATCAATACGTCCGTCGAGTTGTACTTCACCTTGGCTTACCAAAGAGCCCGTTATACGCACATCATTAGAAATGATTGAGGGAGTGTGACTCACTCTCTTAATAGATGAGTCTGTTTTTGCTTGTTTATTTTTACCAAACACGAGAAAGCGCCTTTGTTATTTTTAGTGGATTGACATGCTTGTCGTCTATTAATACTTCATAGTGTAAATGAGTACTTGTACTTCTTCCGGTACTGCCCATTAAGCCAATGACATCGTGCTTTGTGACTAATTGACCTTTTTTAACATTAATTTTGTTTAAGTGACCAAAGCGCGTTACAACACCGTTTTTATGCTCTAACTCTATAAAGTTACCATAACCGCCATTACGGCCAGCTCGACGCACCGTGCCATCGGCAGGGGCAAAAATTTCTGTTTTATGCCACCCAGCTAAATCAATGCCTTTATGAAAAGCGCGCCTTTTATTCATTGGGTCTTTTCTAAGTCCAAAATTACTGGAAATATAATATTTTGCAGCAGGTAAGGGCAGGGTACTTGGCAACTCAGTTAAAAAGCTCTCTAGCTGGTTTAACAATAACAACTTATCTGCAATGACTAGAAAGTTACTAGGAATTTTACTTTCATCGAGTATATCTAGCGGGCCACCTTGCGCCGTTGTTTGCGTGCTTAACGCGAGATGTTGTGCCAGTGCATTTTCAAGACCCGTGCCTTTGAGTATTTCTATAATCGCATCATGGCGCTGATTAATCTGCGCAGCCAATAACGTGAAATTAGTATCGTACTGCTGATTTAGCATGATGTAGCGCTGCTCAAAACTGGTTAAACTGTTTTGTGCATGCTTATTTTGTGTTTTATCTTCTTCGAGCGGCTCATGAAATTCGCTTTCGTTCTCATTAATAGGAGAAGATTCAAGCTCACCCTCTAATTTTATTACATCTTTGCTGATAGAAGCTGGGAGTGATTCAATCATACCTTGAAGTAAAGCTTGTTTTTGTTCAAGTTCAGCTAACTGCTCTTGCTGCAATGCGTAGCGTTGTTGCTGTTGCTTTACTTTTTGTTGCCATTGTACTTGCTTATCAAGCTGAGTTTGCTCGATATGAGAAATTTGGTGTGTTTGCATATAAACACGGATACTCGAAACACTGATCCATGCAATAGCAATGAAAATAATAGCAAGCACAGAAACCTGTAACCAAGGCGCCAAAACAACATGCTTTACTTCACCATTTTGGCGAATGAGCAGCTGACGAGCTGGGAAATGTTTATTAAAAAAAGACTTTATAAATACAGGCATGTCACATAAATACTGGCTATTAACGGATTCAAGATAGCAATTTGAACTAAAAAAGCCAGAAAAAAATTGTAACTTCGGCTTAATTAATAAAAAAGGGCTGCTTATTCAACAACCCTTTTTTACTAGTTTATTGATTTTATATATTATTTTGCTGGTAGTACGGTGCTCTCTACAAAGCCAAAGCCAATACGTGCAAAGCCTTCTTTTTCACACCAGCCACGCATTATAACGTTGTCGCCATCTTCCAAGAAGCTACGCTGCTCGCCGTTACTTAAAGTAATCTTTTCTTTACCACCACGAGAAAGCTCAAGTAATGAACCCGCTTCTTCGTGAGTAGGCCCTGATTGCGTGCCAGAGCCCAGCATGTCACCCGGCATAAAGTTACACCCGTTTACGGTATGGTGAGTTACCATTTGCGCTACAGTCCAGTATGAGTGCTTAAAGCTAGACTTAGACACTTGAGTTGGGTTGTAGCCTTCATCACGCATTTTTTGTGTTTGAATTTTAACATCCATTTGAATATCAAATGCACCTTGATCACGGTTAGCCGTTGATTCTAAGTACTCAAGTGGCTGCGGATCATTTTCATCACGCGTCCAGCTTGTTCTGTATGGTGCAAGTGCTTCGGTGGTAACAATCCATGGAGACACGGTTGATGCGAAATTTTTCGCTAAGAATGGACCAAGCGGTTGGTATTCCCATGCTTGTAAATCACGTGCTGACCAATCGTTGAAAACACAAAAGCCGAATACATGCTTTTCAGCATTTTCAATTGCGATTGCATCGCCTAGATCATTACCTTTACCTAGGTAAATACCTAGTTCCAGCTCGTAGTCAAGGCGCTTACATGGACCAAATGAAGGAACTTCTGCATCTGGCGCTTTAGTTTGTCCTTTAGGGCGATGAAACTGCTGCCCAGACACGCCAATAGACGATGAGCGACCATGATAACCAATCGGCACCCATTTGTAGTTTGGTAGTAATGGGTTATCGGGACGGAATAAACTTCCTACGGCAGTCGCATGATAAATTGATGTGTAAAAGTCAGTGTAATCGCCAATGCGACACGGTAGAGCAAATTCAATTTCGGTTTGTGGTATAAGCGCTTGTGCTAGTTGCTCTTGATGAGCAGAGCCTTCACGTAATGCCTTAGACAGTGCTAAACGAAGCGCTGACCAATATTGCTCACCTAATCCCATAAACTCGTTCAAAGTCGGGTTACTTGCAGATGCAACGGCTGTTTGGGCGTCACCTGAAAAAATACCGAGTTCATTTACTTTTGCTAAATCAATAACCTGATCGCCAATGGCAACAGCACCACGAAAAGCTTCATTGCTATTTTTGCGACGTACTTCTGCAAAAGGTAGGTTTTGAATAGGGAAGTCACATTGTGCATCATTTGCTGATGCTACCCAGCTAGTTAAATTTATATCATGGGTTTCGTTAATTAAACTCATTACATTTCCTTTGGTTTAGTTGGTCGCGCTTATCAGTATAAATATCAATTTATTAAATAAGAATATAGCACCCGTTAATTTCATCTATTACCTAGCTATATGGTGATGAAAAGCGCGATTTAAACACACAGAGAGATAGTTTTACCTCTCAATTACGATTAAACGACAAAAAGCAGCGAAATACGCTGCTTTTTAAAGTTATTTTATTTGCTTATAAAACGCCGCGACGTTCTTGATCTCGCTCGATTGATTCGAATAGCGCTTGGAAGTTACCTTCACCAAAGCCGCCATCATCAACTCGTTGAATCATTTCAATGAAGATAGGACCAAATAAGTTTTTAGAGAAAATTTGCAGTAAGTAGCAATCTTCGCTTTGGCTATCAACAAGGATTTGATGTTCACGGATTTTCTCTTTATCTTCTTTAACCCATGGAACACGGTCAAAAATAGTATCGTAGTACTCTGGAATAATATCTAAAGTAGCGATAGTCGATTTATCAAGCTTATCTAATGAGCTTACTAAGTCGTCAGTTAAGAACGCCAAATGCTGCACACCTGGACCATTGTATTCACCTAGGTATTCATCAATTTGGTTATTGTCGTTACCTTTACCTTCATTGATTGGAATAGAGAAGGTACCGCATGGTGATTTTAATGCATATGAAAGCAGGGCTGTTTTTTGGCCTTTAATATCAAAGTAACGTACTTCGGTAAAACCAAACACGTCTTTGTAAAAGTTAGCCCATGTTTCCATAGTACCTTTATATACGTTGTTGGTTAGGTGGTCGATACGTAAGAAGCCTTTACTCTCAACTTTGTTTGGCTCGCTCAGATCTTCGAAATCATTATCGTAGATAGAGCCTTTATCTCCAAATTGTTCAATAAAGTAAATTAAGCTATCGCCAATGCCGTAAATAGCAGGGTATGGTAAGTCTTTATTAGCTGCATCAGTGGCAGGCTTAGCGCCACGCTTAACCGCTGCTTCAAATGCTGCTTGAGCGTTCTCTACACGCCAGCCCATAGAACAAATTGCTGGGCCGTGATTTTTAGCAAACTCAGCTGAAAAGCCGTCGCGTTCATTATTTAGTAAAAAATGAATATCGTTTTGGTTGTAATAAACAATGTCTTTACCTTTGAATTTTTTTAATTTTGAAAAACCAAAATCGGTAAACACTTTGTCCATGTAATCGGCATCGGGTGTTGCGTATTCAGTAAACTCAATACCAACCAAACCTAAAGGATTATTTACTTCACTCATTATAATTACTCCCGCAATTAAGCACTGCGATTATTAGTTATCGTATTGCCTGCATGATTAACCAGATTACTGCTTTGGGGAAGAGGGTGTTGTTATTTAGTAAATAGCGCGTGTGTAAATTTTACGGGACGGTTAGCAAAGTATGATATTTATTTACATACGTGCCGAGGTAAGTAAAAATTAGCTAGCTCGGATAATGTACGTATTTTTTATGTATGTTACTGAATTTATTTGTTTTAAATTTAATTGCCCATCTGTTTTTTTAGTTCTTTCACACTAAAAAAAGAGTGGTTTTTGTATTCTATTGTTTACACTCAACCTGAGCGTAGCTGCTCACAACATTAACAAAGCAATAGATACTGAGGGTTTGATTCATTAACTCCACTTACTCTGTAGTATTACGCTGTAACAACAAATTTAGTTAACCTGAACTCTGGCTAAGAGATCTATTATCCAGAGTTCAGGTTAGTTAGCCATAAAAATACCCCCTGCAGTTAGCTGCAGGGGGTATTTAATATCATTAGTCAAAGCGCATAATTACGCGTTGTGATTAATTTAAATTATTGTGCTGGTGCGGTTTGTTCTAAACCTTGTTTTTCCCATACCTTAGCTTTGAAGCTCATCAGTACTAAGATGATACCTACACCGATACTAAATAATGCAATTTGTAAGTAAAGGTTAGGAATTTCAGCAACATTGTTAGGATCAAAGTTACCAGCAAGTAATCCTGAAATTACGTTACCAATTGAGTATGTCAGTACAAATACACCCATCATTTGACCCGTATAGCGACGAGGAGATAATTTACTTACCGCACTCAATGCAACTGGGCTTAAACAAAGCTCACCCACTGTATGTAAGAAATACGTTGTAACCAGCCAGTAAGGAGCTACTTTTAAGCCTTCAGCTGCATAATGTGCTGCCATAAACATAACTAAAAAGCCTGAAGCCATAATAACTAAGCCCAACGCACATTTTACGCTATAAGTAGGCGAAACCATTTTCTTAGATAAATTAATCCAAAGAGCGGCAAAAAATGGTGATAGGGCAATAATAAATAGCGAGTTTAAAGATTGGAACCAAGTCGTTGGAATTTCAAATGTGCCAATAAGACGATCTGTGTAGTCACGAGCAAATAGGTTTAATGAAGAACCCGCTTGTTCAAAGCCAGACCAAAAACACGCAGAAGCGACACAGACTAAAAATAGCGCCCACATTCTTTGCTTTTCAGCGTCGGTTAGTTTGCCTTTGAAATAAACAAGGCCAAAGTAAATGAAAAAGATAACAGTAAATACAACTGCTGTGTAACCTGCAACAATAGTCGGGTTAATAACTATAGCGCCTGTCATCGCAGCAGCAGTCACGCTGGCAACAACAATTACAAACGCAGCAATACCGCCCCATGCGCGTGAAGCACCTTTAGGGCTTAATGGATTCGCAGGTAACGAGCTATGTTCTGGTAAGTTATTAAGTGTACGTTTGTATTGTATTAAACCAATAGCCATACCTACAGCAGCTGCACCAAATGCCCAGTGCCAACCTACGTTTTCCATAAAGTAACCACAAACGTAGTAACCAATTAAAGAACCTAAGTTAATACCCATGTAGTAAATAGCGTAACCACCGTCACGGCGTTCATCTTCGTCAGTATAAAGCTGACCAACCATGGCACTGATATTAGGTTTAAGTAAACCAGTACCCGTTGCGACAAAGATTAAACCAATGAAAAAAGAATATTCATGCGGAACGGCTAAAATAATGTGGCCACACATGATGATGATACCGCCGTACCATACTGCTTTTTGACCACCAAATAATCTATCTGCTAACCAGCCACCAGGTAAACCTAAAAAGTATACTGAACCTGTGTATAAGCCATAAATTGCAGCAGCAGAAGCAACGGTAAATCCTAAGCCTTCTTGTTGTAAACTTGCTGTCATAAATAATACGAGCATAGCTCGCATACCGTAGTAACTCATTCGTTCCCACATTTCTGTGAAAAACAGGGTTGAAAGTCCTTTAGGGTGACCAAACCAGCCACTGTCAGAATTTGAACTCATATTTACTTCCTAATTCATTATTGTTTTGATGACCTTGTGGTTTTTTATTTAGCTAAATTGTTACTTCTAAAAAGTATAATAAATGCTCGATCATCAGTGTTTTTATGCAGCTAAGGTAATGGTTTGCTAAACGCAGCTATACGTTTAGGTAAGAGTCACACCCTTATCCTAGTTACAATTGCGCTTAAGTATACATAGACCTTTGTACGAGGGGAAGCGTTGAGCGCGCTATCACACATCCGTTATGTAATTGTTAAATACCAACACCTGAAGTTCTAGTTGTTGCACTAAACACCTAAACTTATCAAAAAAGATATTTAACAACACAAGTAACATTGTCTTTGCAAAGCTATCTTTTATCCGGTTTTAAGTTCTATTGAAAAAATATAAAACCGCTTTATTTACGGGGGGTTACAAGCACCAAGTTATTCAACAATCGTTAACCTTTACTACTTTATTTTAATAATCACCGTTTAGATTAAACATGAGCAAATATTAGCGGATGCACAGCAATGATTAGCCCATTGGAGAATATAATTTATACAAAGTTAGTTTGGCTATATTTACATGTAATGACCCCGACTTTTAGTGAGCAGCCAAGATTAAATATTTTAAGTGCTTGAAAAAGCGCTCTAGGAAGTAAAAAAACATTTTTCGTCCAAATTTCTTTACAATAAACTATGCTGATAATCATAGTTAGCGTATTATTCACGCCAATTAGTTTTTTCCTTACCTGAGGGTGTATGCGTTTAGATATTCACTGTGCAGACCGAGTTGGTATTGCTCAAGAGATTCTTAATATTTTAGTTAGCTACAATGTTGACTTGAAAGGAATTGAAGTCGACTCAGTTAATTGCCGTATGTATGTGAGTTTTCCTGAAATTGAATTTGAACAATTTCAAAAAATTATGCCTTCAATTCGATTGATCGATGGTGTACATGATGTACGTACCACCGCGTTTTTACCTTCTGAACGTGAGCACAATGAATTAAACACCTTATTAAGAGCACTGCCAGATGGTGTTATATCTATTGATGCTAAAGGCTGGGTGCGTTTGTGTAACGACGCGGCGTGTAAAGACTTACAGCTAACAGAAAAAGAAGTCATTGGCGCCAATATCAATAATTTACTTAAAGGTTTTAATTTTACCCGTTGGTTAGAAGGCAAAGAAGTACTTGGGCAAACTACCCGTGTAGAAGTGGCAGGTGAAGACTTTATTGCCGATATTTTACCTATTGCTGTACCACAAGGCAGTGAGGGGGATGTGTTAGCGGGTGCGGTAATTAATATAAAATCGCAAAGCCGCCTAGGTCAGCAAGTGAGTGCGTTTAGACGCTATGGCCAAGAAAGCTTTGCGACAATTCACAATTTTAGTACGGCGATGCGTCGTGTTGTACGCGAAGCGCGAAAAATGGCGCAACTTGAAGCCCCTATTCTTATCACCGGTGAAACCGGCACAGGTAAAGAGTTATTAGCGCGAGCTTGTCACTATGCATCTAACCGCTCAGTAAAGCCGTTTATCGCTTTATCGTGTGCCTCATTACCAGATGATGTTGCCGAGTCAGAGCTTTTTGGTTACGCCGGATATGAAGAAAATGCAGCGCCTAAACGCGGTGTACTTGAACAAGCGGATGGTGGAACAGTATTTTTAGATGAAGTGGGTGAAATGTCGACTCAGCTCCAAACTAAATTACTGCGCTTTTTACAAGACGGTACGTTTCGAAAAGTAGGCGACGAAAACGAAGTTAAAGTAAATGTTCGCATAGTTGCTGCTACCCAAAAAGATTTACCTGCAATGGTGCAAGAGGGCGTATTTAGAGAAGACTTATACTATCGCATTAATGTACTAACGTTAGAAATTGCACCACTGAGAGATCGTAAAGCCGATGTTGGCCCACTTGCTGAACACTTTATTCAAAAATATGCGCAGCAAAATGGCCATACTGTGCCTGAGCTATCTGAAGAATGTTTAACGTTTTTACAAGATTACCCATGGCCAGGTAATGTGCGCCAATTAGAAAATGCTATTTACCGTGCGGTATCGTTGTTAGAAGACAGTGAATTGCGAGTTGAGCATTTACAACTGCCGACCTTTACCCATGATTTAGGCTATTTAGAGTCTGATTTTGAGGGCTCGCTTGATCAAGCGGTTAAGCGTTTTGAAGCTACCTTATTGCGTAAGCTTTATCCAGCTTATCCAAGTTCACGTCAGTTAGCTAAGCGCTTAGGGCTAAGTCATACAGCGGTAGCTAATAAACTACGTGATTACGGTATTAATCGTAAAACGGTTAAAGTTTAAAGATAGATATTAAAACAACCTTTCTTAGTGATTGTCCCCTTGGTGTAAAAATACCCTAGGGGATCAATTGCTATGATACACTCACAAAAAACAAACTGGTAAGACCTCTACTGTGAACTTATATTTTAGACTGCTGCTATTATTTTTCAAAATTAAACGTAATCGTGATTATCAATCATTGTTAGACACGGTTGATATAGACTACAAAGCACTGCCAAGTGACTGTGATATTAATTTGCACTTAACTAATTCACGCTATTTAGCAATGATGGATTTATCGCGCACATGGATGACCGAGCGAGTTGGTTTACTAAAGCAAATAATGAAGCGTCGTTGGTTTCCTATTGTTAATGCAACCGCCATTACTTACATCCGTGATATTAAGCCTATGCAGCGCTTTACCATTAGTACCCGTTTAGTCGGCTGGGATCATAAATACTTTTATATTGAACAAAAATTTCATTCAGAGCGTGGCTTACATGCAATTGCCTATGTACGTGGCGTATTTAAAAGTAAAAAAGGGGTGGTAAGCGTTGAGCATATGCTGGAGGTTGCTGGTTTTGAAGGCGTAGCACCTATTTTACCGGCAGAAATAATTCATTGGAAAGAAATGCTTGAGCAAAAAAAAGTAAATAACTTACCTCGTTAATTACACGCAAAAAAAAAGGCCTTACGGCCTTTTTAACACACACATAATCGTTATTAAAACGAGTATTTAAGACCAAACATAGCTACAACAGGGTCAAGTGACACGGTTGAAGTTAATGCTTTTGCGCCATTAGCATATACAGTCGCATCAGTATCAATATCCATGATAGATACCATAGCGTGTAGGCCCCATTTCTCATCAATCTTGTAGTTAGCACCTACTTGAGCAACAAAACCAAATGAATCATCTAGTTTTACTTCCACGTCGTCAGTATTTAAAGTTGCTTTAAGTGCTGCAGAAGGCTGCTCGTCAAAGAACGTCGTGTAGTTAATTCCTACACCAACAAATGGACGAAGTGCGTAGCTGCTGTCTAAAAAGTGGTATTGTGCAACCAGTGATGGTGGTAAATGTTTAATGTCGGCAATTTTATTACCAGCTAAACCGCCTGTACCTTCTACATCATGAGAGAATGGCGTTGCTGCAATAAGCTCTAACACCCATTGGTCGTTAAATGCATAATCTACAGTAATACCTAACTGAGTATTTGAATCACCTTTTAAACCAAGAGTAGGTGCTTCGTTAATCTTTGAGCCATCGTTATCAGGGTTAACATTAATTGCGCCAACATTAACGCTAAAGTTAGCGTGTGCTGCAGGAGAAAGAGCTAGTAAAGAAGTAAGTATTGCAATGCTTAGTTTAGTTTTCATGTTGTTCTCCGTGAACTACTGTGTGACTATTTGTTGATTGAGGCTATTATCGCTCGAGTTTAAAAATAAAAACCTGTTCTAGATCAAAGTTTCAAAAGCGTATAAGTAAAGAGCCTCTATTTATTGATTTAGATTAAACTTTTACTTACTTAGTGCTCAAAAATTATTGACTGATCACTTAAATACCGGCCGTAAACGAAGTATTCAGAATATAATCAGCTAGTTTTGTTAAACTAAGGCTATGTTCACGGTTTAATAAAAGTAAGCGGCCTCATGACTCCCTCTGGTCAACTATTTCTTCAAGGCTCTATTGCCAAAGCGCTATTAAAATTAGGCATTCCTATTGTCCTCATTAATATTTTGCAGTCTGCTTATCAGCTTACAGATGCTTTTTGGGTTGGCCGGTTAGGGGCTGCGCAAGTGGCTGCTGTATCGATTAGTATGCCTGTCACATTTTTAGTTATTGCGATAGGTTCAGGATTTGCTATGGCTGGGGCGATTTTATCGGCCCAATACATGGGGGCGGGACAACAAGATAAGGTCAACCATGTTGCCGCGCAAACGGTGTTAATGGTGACATTAGTTGCACTATTACTTGGGTTACTAGGCTATGCATTATCACCTTATTTTTTAACCTTACTGGGGGTTGAAGCAGCCGTATATAGTGATGCACTTAAGTTTATGCATGTATCTTTTATTGGCGTTATTTTTGTGTTTATTTATGCCATGTTTCAATCGCTGATGCGGGGTATAGGGCAAACGAAGGTGCCGTTAATTATAGTCAGCACAACCGTGTTACTTAATTTTATACTCGATCCGTTATTCATATTTGGCTATGGTCGTTTTGAGGGGCTTGGTGTGATGGGCGCTGCGCTAGCAACATTGGTTACACAGAGCTTAGCGGCGCTTGCGGGCATCATTATATTTTTACGTGGTCGACATGGTATTCAATTACAGCTTAAAAGCTTTTACCCCGACTGGCACTATATTAAGCGCGCTTTTTTCTTGGGAGCGCCTGGCTCTATTGAATTATCGACACGTGCATTTGGTTTGATCATCATGTCATTTCTAGTTGCCAGCTTTGGTACTACGACAATTGCTGCTTATGGTGTTGGCTCTAATATTTTGCAAATGGTAATGATCCCCGCTATGGGCTTATCAATGGCGGTATCAACCTTGGTTGGGCAAAATATGGGGGCTGGTAATATCAAGCGGGCTGAGCAGATCACTAAACTTGCTAGTGTATGGGGCTTGTTAGGGCTCTCATGTGTTGGCGCCATTGCATATTTATATGCAGATTCATTAGTTGCATTTTTTATTCCTGACGATAATGACGTTATTACTAATGGGGCGCAGTTTATTCAAGTAATGTGCTTAAGTTGGGGTGGAATAGGGGTGCAACTTTGTATTGTTGCTGCTTTTCGTGCCTCAGGTAATATGCTCAATGCAATGGTTATCGCGTTATTATCACAATGTGTAGTGCAGTTCCCTGCCGCTTATATTCTTTCTAATCATACTGAGCTTGGCGATCAAGGCATTTGGTATTCTTTTGCAATTACTAACATAACCATCGCATTGATAGCATTTGCATGGTTTATGCGTGGCTCTTGGAAAAAAACCAAGTTAACTAAAGAAGATAAGCACATAGTACAGGTTACACGAGAAACATTAATAGAAGAGGGCGCACGTTAGCTAGTAAATTCATAATGCGGTCATAAAAAGTCGTTGTAATAAATACACTGCTAAAACGAGGTGTGTTTATTATGACAAAAGCTATCAATACAAAAGCACAAGCGCCGTACTTAACTATTGCACAGTTAAAAACAGTGAGTCACTTACAAACTCTGATCAGATTTAAATCGATTACTCCTAATCCAGCTGGTGGCATTGAGTGGCTTGCGAACTACCTTACTGAGTTAGGCTTTAGTACAGAGCAATTTAGTTCTAATAATGTGACAAACTTAATTGCAAAAATAACCTTTGGGGCAGGCCCCGTGGTGGCATTTTCTGGGCATATTGATGTGGTACCCGCAACGCAAGGTGGCTGGTTAGCCGATCCGTTTGGTGGACACATAATTAACGATGCAATTTATGGGCGTGGTGCCGCCGATATGAAAGGAGGCATTGCCGCGATGCTTAGTGCAACGCAGACGTTAATAAACAGCGCGCAGCAAAAGCAGGGAACATTATTTTGGCTGATCACCTCAGATGAAGAAGGTGAGGCGGAGCATGGCTCTGTGTTGATTGCCAAGCGATTAGCACAACAGGGCGTTGTACTTGATGGCTGTATTGTTGGTGAGCCAACCAGCCACCTGCAGGTAGGTGACACTATAAAAAATGGTCGACGTGGAGCCTTATCTGCGAGATTAGCTATTCAAGGAAAGGCTGGGCATGTAGCCTATCCTGAGAATACCATTAATGCTGCGCACATCAGTGCTGAAGTGGTTAACAGGCTCACAAAAATAGACTGGCCTTTAGATGAACTTAGTTCAAAAACAACGCTGCAAGTCACCGGTATTAATATTGATAATGTGCTAGATAACCTCGTGCCAGCTCAGTGTGATATTACTTTTAATATTCGCTATAGCCATGGGTATAAAAGTAAACATGTTAAGCAACGTGTGTTTGCTGCACTGAAGGATTTCAGCGAGCATTTGGTTATACAGTGGGAGCGTCCATGTGAACCCTATTATACAAGCCATAAGATTGAGAGTTGCTTACTCGCTCAGTTAGAGCAGGCAATTTTTAAAGTGACGGGGAATTATCCTTTATTAAGCACCAGTGGTGGGACGTCGGACGGACGATTTTTTGCACAGCAAAAAACACAAGTCATAGAGTGTGGGGTACGAAACCATAGTATTCATCAGGTTAATGAACATGTACCGATTTGCGACTTGTTAGAAATAGAAAAGATTTATACGCAATTACTCGATGGTATTTTTACTCAGCCTTGAAGTATTAATAACTATTAAAGCGCCGCTTAATGCCGCTTTAATAGTTATTCGATTAAGGGTTAACGCTTTAACTTGCTGATGCTGATTTATCAGTACCCAAGTAGCGCTTTGCTTTGCTTGGTTTTACTTTTTCAAGATCAACCAATACTAGGCCATCAATACAATTATTGAATTGTGGATCAATACTAAAGCTTAAAAATTTAACACCATTTGGTTCGCATAGCTCTGTATATTGTTTAAATAGTGTGGGTACATGCGTGCCCATGTTAGCGAGTATGTGTTTAAGCTCTACAAAATCTTCTTTTATATTATTACCCTCGAACAAGTTAGTGCACTGAGTTTGCTGATCAGGTGTGTGACGAAAAGCATTGTTAGGCGTTGCGAGTGATTTTTCACAGCCATAATAGTGCTGATAATAATGCACTAATAAAGACTTTGCCTGCTCAGGTAGTGCGTTTGACACACTCACCGCACCAAATAAGTAACGGTATTGAGGGTAGCGATTTATAAAAGCGCCAATACCATACCATAAGTAGTCGAGACTTTTTCTGCCCCAATATTTAGGTTGTACAAAGCTTCGGCCTAGCTCTATGCCTTGTTTAAAATAAGGATTCATATCTTGTGTATAATTAAATAGGCTATCGGTATAAAGCCCACTTTGTGAGTGTTGTTCAATCACATCCTGTGCACAAGCTAATCGGTAAGCACCCACCAACTCTAGTGCATGTTCATCCCACAATACTAAGTGCTGATAGTGCATATCGTATTTATCTATGTCTCGGCGGTTTCCACTACCTTCACCTACAGCCCGAAAAGCGATTTCTCGTAAGCGGCCCAGTTCACGAAATAAGGGAGAGCTTCCTTGGTATTGGTACAAATAAATCACCATGCCATCACTGGTTTTACCTAAATGTTCGCAGCATTCTATGGCTTTTTTTAATTCTTTTTTACATTCAGGAGAGGCAATTGGAGCATGAGTTTTTAATGGTAGCGTTTTTTTTGTGGTTAAACGGTATAGTTGCTTACGGATTAGCTCAACCACTTCTTTGTCTTTTAAGTCTGGGATTAAATAAGACTCAGGAGCAATGGAAGCGCCAATTTCAAACTCGAGTGATTTTTGACGTTGCTTAAACATTTCTTTTACCAGTAACAAGCTAGCCAGTGGTTTATAAAGCATTGATGCGCCGTAAAACAGCGGGCTATTTCTGGCTTTAATATAGATAGGCAAAATAGGGCTGTTAGCCTTTTTTGCAATGCGTAAAAAGCCACTGTTCCATTTGCAGTCTTTTATACCCGTAGGACGAAGTCGAGAAACTTCACCGGCAGGGAAAATAAGTAACGCTCCTTCATTTTTTAAGTGCTGGTGGATATTACTCAGCTCTTGTTTTTTACTTTGCCCTGATAGGTTATCAACGGGTAGTAATAACGAATGCATGGCGTCAACGGTCATTAACATACGGTTAGCCACCACTTTTAAATCGGCTCTTACCGTTGATAACACATTAATTAATGCAAGCGCATCTAAGGAGCCGATAGGGTGGTTTGCAATAATGACAATTTTTCCTTCACTGGGAATATTTTCTATTTGCTTAGCTTTATAACGAGTTTCAAAATCAAGTTCATCAAGTACTTGCTCTACAAATTCTATTCCTTGAAGGTGGGGATAGGCAGTTGCAAAGTTTGTAAATTCTTGTTCATGTAATAAGTAGCTAAGACTTTTTTTTACCAGTTTTTTTATTTTAAATGAGTTAGTTAACTGTGGTAAATTGGTTGCTATTACTTTATCTACACTGATCATACGCACCTCTTTTTATACTAGGCTAAGGCCAATATGTTTAGCTTAGAGTGCGGATATGACAATACGCGGTCAGTTGTGTGACTTTTTAAAACCGTTTACTTACTATTGAATTAAACCATACCAGTACTACTATTTACGGTTACTTTTTAAGGAATCATCATGTCAGTTTTAGTCGCGATTACCGGTCGAGATAACACAAAATTAATTGCAAAAATGCAATCACAATTACCCAATATTCAAATTGAGCAGCTTGATGATTGCCAAGATTTTGCAAGTGTGGAATTTGTACTGGCTTGGAATGCACCCGCGTCTTTATGGCCAAAGTTGATAAATTTGAAAGCGGTGTCATCGTTTGGTGCTGGGGTTGATAGTATCGATTTAAGTTTACTACCTGCACATGTTGAAGTAGTGCGCATTGTCGATAAACAGTTAGCCAACGACATGGCTGAATATGTTCTTACCCATGTATTAGCGCAAAAATTGCGATTAAAAGAATATTTCTTAAAACAACAGCAAAGTGAATGGAAGCCCAAAAGAGCGTATAGGCACGAT
Organism: Pseudoalteromonas sp. S1610; assembly: GCF_005887465.1. Classification (GTDB taxonomy): domain Bacteria; phylum Pseudomonadota; class Gammaproteobacteria; order Enterobacterales; family Alteromonadaceae; genus Pseudoalteromonas; species Pseudoalteromonas undina. Next base: position 224,332 of record NZ_PNDI01000001.1, read on the forward strand.
CGAGTCAGTATTTTAGGGTTTGGCGAATTAGGCCAAGCTTGTGCCTACAGGTTGACTAATAATGGTTTTAAAGTTAATGCTTGGAGCCGAAGCCCTAAAACATCAACCATAGCAACACTCTACCATGGTGATCAGGGACTAAATGATATGTTAGTGAATACAGATTATTTAATCTGTCTATTGCCACTTACTAGCAATACCAAAGGTATTATTAATCAACAGTTGCTTAAGCAACTTCCTGAGCACGCCGTGTTAATTAATGTGGCCCGAGGTGAGCATGTTGTTGAAGCTGATTTGCTCGATGCGCTCAACAACGCACGTTTACGAGCAGCAACGCTTGATGTATTTGCCAGTGAGCCACTACCAAGCGAACACCCTTATTGGCAGCACCCAAATATTACTTTAACGCCGCATTGTGCTGCGTTGTCAGATCTAGATAGTGTTGTTGAACAAATAGCAGATAATATTTTGCGCTTAAAAGCGAGACAGCCATTAATTAATTGCATTAATAAGCAGCAAGGTTATTAGTTTAGAGTTGTTTGACTTTAAAGCATTAAAATTTGTTTAACTTTTAACAGAAACAGCTTGTTAACATTTGTAATTTTTATTATTGTTAAAAGCCGTTCTAACAATAATAATAAATAGGATGAATTATGAAACCCAGTCAAGGGGGCGCAAAAATCAGCATTGTGGTTGTATCTATCATTATATTAGGAATATCTGCTTGGTTTAACCAAGCCAATGCGACAGTGCTGCTCAACTAACTCTTATTACCACAGTAGGAATTAGCTACGCTTGCTGTGGATTTCTCGGTTTTGATGCTTCTTATCATCACTCTTCTTCAGTAAGACATACGTCGCACCACTTCCTCCATGCTGCCTGAGTGCAGTATGAAATGCTAAAACACAGGGAATAGTTTGCAACCACTGGTTTACGTAACTTTTTAAAATACCCGGTTTGGCTTTATTTTTAATTCCTATTCCATGACGAACAAGAACCATTCTTATATTGCGCTGGTGGCAATCTTTAATAAAGGCCTGCAACGAATCATGGGCATTTTTTAAAAGTTGCCCGTGTAAATCTAATGTCGCATCGAGCTGATATTTAGCTAGTCTTACGTTTTTAAAAACCGGGCTTTGCACGCCATCTCGTTTAAAGCTTAATATGGCGAGTGGGTCGAGCAATTCAAGTGGTTCATCTAACGGATTAAATTGTTCACTGTTTAAGTTTAATTGTGCAGCTTTGTTTTTTTCTTGCTGTGCGATAACCGTTTTATGGCTTTTAGATGGTAATGTCACGGTGTCGTGATTGATAGGGGTAACATCTTCCATAGAGGATAAGAATAAATCGAAATCTGACAACGGCATGGGCTTATCTCAAATTAGGCAAGGGTCTGTTGACCTTTGCGGATTGAAATTTGTTCAAACTAGGGGCGGTTTAATCGCGGCGCGAGGTTTGTAACCTAGTGGGCTAAGTAAAAACCGAGCAACAAAGAGTAATT